>NZ_JBHJUW010000015.1:0-96158 GCF_042268205.1 Streptomyces sp. NPDC056160 | reverse complement strand
GCTGCTTCCTCACCCGTGCCCGCGACCGCTGCCCGCCGAGTGGCCCTGCCCGCCCCCCGCCGGGGGGCGGGGCGGCCGGCCGGGGGGGGGGGGCCGGGCCCCCCGGGGGCCCGGGGGCCCCGCCCCCCACCCTACGAGTCCAGCCGGACCGGCAGCTCGAACAGGTCGTTCTGGGTCACCACGGGCTTGTTGCGCAGCTCGGACGCCGGCACCGCGAGGTCCAGGCGCGGGAAACGCGCGTAGAGCGCGGGCAGCGCGACCTGGGCCTCCAGGCGGGAGAGCGCCGCGCCCGGGCAGACGTGCGGGCCGTGCCCGAAGGAGATGTGGCGCGTCCCGGACTCGCGGGTGATGTCGAAGTCACCGGCGCTCGGCCCGTGCGCCTGCTCGTCGCGGCCTATCGCGCCGTACGACACGATCAGCGCGTCCCCGGCCGGGATCACCTGGTCGCCGACCGGCACGTCCTCGGTCGCGAAGCGGATCAGGACGTGCGAGGTGGGCGTCGAGTGGCGCAGGGTCTGCTCGATCACCGCCGTCCAGTCGGCCTGCCCGGACAGCACGAGCGCGCGCTGCTCCGGGTGCGTGGACAGGTTGACCACCGCGTTGACGATGAGCGAGATGGTCGTCTCGTGGCCGGCCGCGACCATCAGCTGGAGCGTGGAGACGATCTCCTCGTCGGTCAGGTGGTCGCCGTCCTCGGACGCCAGGACCAGGGCGCTGGTCAGGTCGTCGCCGGGCGCCTCACGCCTGGCGGCCACCGTGTCGCCCATGATCCGGGCCAGCTCGGTCAGTGTGGCGACGACCTCGTCGGGCGGGGTCTGCGTGGAGAAGAACTTCTCGAACAGCACCTTCAGGCGGGGCAGCAGGGCCGTCTCGATGCCCATGAGGTCCGCGACGACGTACATCGGCAGCGGGTAGGCGAACGCCGCCTTGAGATCGACGGTCCCGCCGTCCGCGGGGAGTGTGTCGAGCAGGTCCTGCGTGAGCTTCTCGATGCGCTCGCGCATCCGCTCCACGCGGCGCGGAGTGAGCGCCTGCGCCACCAGCGCGCGCAGCCTGCGGTGTTCGGCGCCGTCCACGGTGAGCATCGACCGGCCCGGGTTGGCCAGGCCGATCAGCGGCCAGTCGGCGGGGATCTCCCCGCGCCGCCAGGCACCCCACACCTGGATGTCCTTGACCAGCCGCGGATCGGTGAGCAGGGCCCTGGCCTCGGCGTGGTGGGTGACGGCCCACACCGGGACGCCGCCGGGCAGTTCCACGGCGGCCAGCGGTCCGGCGGCGCGCAGCCGGGCGCTCTCCCCGTCCAGATCGGTGACGAAGGGATCGAGGGCGATGCGCGTGCTGCCGGTGTCTGTCGCTTCTTCGGTGCCGGTCGTCATCGTGACGTGCCTCCCAGGGCAGGGGTCGGAGTGAACCGAACGGGCAACTCGGTCATCCCCCGCAGCCAGGGCGAGGGACGACGGGTGAGGGAAGCGGGGGGCACCACCAGGTCGATGTCCGGCAGCCGGTCGAGGACCACCTCGATGCCCGTCCGCGCGATCACCTCGGCGACCTCCTGCGCGGGGAACGGGCAGAGGTGCTCGCCGTGGCCGAAGGAGAAGTGGGCGTTGTTGCCGCCGGTGAGGGCCGAACCGTGGGTGCGCACCTGGGGATCGGAGTTGGCGCCCTGCAGACCGAGCAGCAGCAGGTCGCCGGCGCGGACGCGACGCCCGCCGAGCTGGGTGTCGCGGGTGGCCCAGCGCCCGGCCACGTTCTGGGTGGGCGTGTCCTCCCACAGCACCTCGTTCATCGCCTCGGCGACGCTGTTGCGGCCGCCGAACAGGGAGGCGGCGAACCGTTCGTCCGTCAGCATCAGCCGCAGCGAGTTGCCGATCCAGTCGGCGGTCGGCTGGTGACCGGCCGCCATCATCACCATCAGGTCCTGCGCGACCTCCTCCTCGCTGAAGCCGCCGGTGTCGGCCAGCATCCGGGAGGCCACGTCGTCCGCGGGCCGCTCCCGGCGCGCCGCGAGCAGCGCCGCCATGGAACGCGCCAGGTGCGTCTGGCCCGCGATCGCCCGCTCCCGGCCGTCGATCATGTCGTTGAGGGCGGTCACCAGGGCCGGGCCCTCCTCGTCGGAGAACCCGTAGAGACGGGCGAGGACCCGCACCGGCAGCAGCATCGCGTAGTCGGCGACCAGGTCGGCGGTGCCCTCGGTGCACACCGCGTCGATCAGCTCGTCGGCGAACCGCTCGCAGTGGCGCCGCAGTTCGGACGGCTCGACGGCCTCCAGCGCGTTGCTGATCACCGCGGCGCGCTCGCGGTGGCGCTCACCGACCGTGTAGAGGATCGACGGCTGCTTGTGGCCGATCATCGGCAGCAGAGGCCAGTCGCCGGGGATGTTCTCCCACTGGTTCCACAGCTCGGAGTCCCGGCTGAACAGCACCGGGTCACCGGTCACCTGGTGCAGTTCGCGATAGCCCAGCACCAGCCAGGCCGGGATGTCGCCGTCCAGCAGGACCGGTGCGACGGCGCCGTGGTCGCGCCGCATCTCCCGGTACAGGACGGCGGGTTCGGCCCGGAACCGGGGGCCGCCGAGCGGGACGGCGTCGAGCGGGACGGCGTCGGGGGTCGTCACACGAACTCCTGTCGGGGCAGGGCCGGCTCGGCGGCCTGGCCGGCGTAGTGGTCCTTGAGGTGCTGCACGAGGGTGATGAGCACCTGCTTGCTGGACTCCCGGGAACGGGCGTCGCAGTCCACCAGCGGCACCTGCGGATCCAGGTCGAGCGCGTCACGGATCTCGGCGTGCGCGTGGGCGGGACCGCCGAAGTCGTTGCAGGCCACGATGAACGGCGTGCCGTGGTGCTCCAGGCGGTCGATGGCGTACCAGGAGTCGCCGATCCGGCGGGTGTCGACGAGTACCACCGCACCCAGCGTCCCCGAGAACAGCCGGTCCCACAGGAACCAGAACCGCTCCTGACCGGGGGCGCCGAACAGGTACAGCACGTTGTGGGCGTCCAGCGAGATGCGGCCGAAGTCGAAGGCGACGGTCATGGCGGTCTTGCCGCGCACACCGCTGACATCGTCGACCGCCTCGCCCGCCTGCGTCATGGTCTCCTCGGTGTTGAGGGGACGTATCTCGCTGACCGAGCGGACCAGGGTGGTCTTGCCGACGCCGAAACCGCCCACCACGACGATCTTCAGACCGTTGTCGGCGGAGGCACCCAACGGGGTACGGGCGTCAGAGGTTGCGGAGTCCAACGAGCACCTGCTCCAGGATGTCGGGGTCGTAAACGGCGGCCCTGCGCGGATGGCGGGCACTGACGCGGCCGGCCGCCAGCAGGTCGCACAGCAGCACCTTGGTGATGCTCACGGGCAGCCGCAGTTCGGCGGCGATCTCCACCACGGCCGTGGGGAACCGGGCCAGCCGGAGGATCGCGGCGTGCTCCGACTGCATCCCAGGCGCCGGCTGCGACTCGGCGACGACCAGGGTGACCAGGTCGAAGGGGCTGTCGGGGCCGGAGCCGGTGCGCCCGCCGGTGATGGTGTAGAGACGGTCCGGGGCGTCGTCCCTGCCGGGCCTGCTCATGAGGTCCGGGGCTGGGCGCTCAGGTACTCACCGAGCTGTTCCACCAACTCGCTCATGTTGTGCCCGACGAGCCCGGCGTCCGCGTCCTCGGTGGTGACGACCGCCAGATGAGCGCCCTCGCCGGCCTCCACGATGAACAGCACCCCGCCGTAGAACTCGGTCATCGCCGAACGCACGCCGCCGCTGCCGTCACCGAACTCGGCCGACGCGCCGTGGGAGAGCGACTGGATGCCGGCGGCGATCGCCGCGAGTTGGTCGGCCTGGTCGACCGTCAGCTCCGGGGTGCGGCACAGCTTCAGTCCGTCCCGGGACAGCACGAGCGCGTGCCGCGCGCCCGGGGTCCGCTCCAACAGGCCCTCCAGGAGCCAGGTGAGCTGGTCGTCGGCGGTGGTCTGGCCGGTCATGAGGTGGGGTCGCCTTCCGGGTGCGCGGTGGGGAGTGACGGTGAGCCGGCCGATGCGGGCGGGGCGGCCTCGCCCCCGGCCGGCACGGATCCGGTGGTCGGGTCGGGCCGCGTCGCCGCCTGGTCGCCGGTGCCCGGGCGCACGGCCTGGCGGAAACTGCCGAAGCGGGCGGCGCGGGCCTTGGCGTCCTCGGCCGTGGACGCGGGGCGCGGAGCCGGGGCGCGAGCCGCCGACCGGGCCCGTTCGGCGTCGGCCAGGGTGCGGCCCCTGCGCCGCTTCGGCAGCCCGGCGGCCCGCTCGGCCGTCTCGCCGTCCGTGCCGTCGGGCACACTCTCGTGGACCGGTGCCGGGCCGCCGGCGTCGGCGGCTTCGGCGGCGGGCAGGGCCCGCTGGCCGTCCTGGGCCGCCGCCTGCCGGGCGGTGCCGGCGACGGTGTCCTCGCGGGTGTCGCGCGCGGGCGGTCCCGCGGGCCGGGCGGGGGAGGCGACGGGGCTGGTGAGGATGTCCTGGGGGACGAGCATCAGCACCCCCGTACCGCCCCGCGCGGACGGCCGGAAGGACACCTTGAGACCGTACTTGCGGGCCAGGCGGCCCACGACGGCGAGCCCGAGCCTGGTGCCGGTGAGGCCGCCCAGCTCCGAGACGTCGCCCGTAACGGCCTGCTCGGCACGGCGCAACTGGATGTCGCCCATCACCAGGCCGCTGTCCTCCACGGAGAGGATGATCCCGGCGGGGACCTCCTCGACGTAGACGTGGACCTCGGACGTCGGCGGGGAGAAGTTGGCCGCGTTGTCGAGGAGTTCGGCGAGCGCGTGCATCACGCCCTCGGCCGCGTGTCCGGCCACGGCGGTCTCGCTGGTCGCGTGCACCCGCACTCGCCGGTAGGCGGCGATGCGGCCCAGTGCGCCGCGCAGGATCGACTCCATCGCGATGGGCCGTGCCCAGCGGCGCCCCGAACGGGCGCCGGTCAGGACGGCGACCGAGTCGGCGAGGCGGCCGGCCTGCGCGGTGCGGTGGTCGAGGTGGAGCAGGTCGGCCAGGACCTCCTCGTCCGAGTGGCGCTCCTCCATGGCCCGCAGGTCGGCGAGCATGGCGGTGGTCAGCGCCTGCATGCGCCCGGCCGCGTTGGAGGTGGCGGAGATCGCCGCGTCCCGGGCCCGCCCGGCCCACTCCAGCTCACCGGTGAGCCGGGCGTTCTCGTGCCGCAGGCGGTCGGTCTCGCGGGCGGCGGCGTCCTCGAGCTTGGCCCGCTCGTGGGCGAAGGACTGGGCGAACTCGGCGCGCTGACGGGCCAGTTCGTCGATGAGGCGCTGCCGTTCACGCTGCGCCTCCTCGACCACCCGGTGCCGCTCCTGGGTCAGGCGCTCGGCGTCCTGGACCGCCGTGTGCAGCCGGCGCCGGGCGATCCGGGCACCCTGCGCCGCGCGTACGGCCAGGAAGACGGCGACCACCAGGACGGCGGCCGCCGCGCCCGTCCCCCAGGCGAGCGGGGCGCGTACCGAGGCGGGCGCCGCCGAGACCGCTCCCGCGACCGCGGCGACGGACACGACGGCGGTGAGGGCGGGCAGGGGAGCGAGAGAGCGGACGGTGGGTCGCTCGCCGTGAGGCGTGGGCGCGGTCATCAATCGGGTCCTCGGGCGGCCGCCGCTCGGTCGAGAGCGGCCCTCGTTCGGGGCCTTGGACAGGTCCTGGCTGGTGACAGGTGGCAGGTGACAGGTGATACGTGCTGGTCAACTGTCGGTCACTATACGAGCTTTGGTGATCATATTGGAAAGTCCCGGTCCGATTGCCTGCCCCTGCCGGTCTGCCCCGGCCGGGAGCGGTCCCGGTCGGCTGCTTCGGTCAAACGCGGTCCCGGTCGGCCTGCTTCGGCAGGGCTTGTTCAAGCCGGGCCTGCTTCGGTCGGGCTTGTTCCGCCGGGCCTGCTTCGGTCGGGCTTGTTCCGCCGGGCCTGCTCCGGTCAGGCCTGCTCGCGCCGGGCCTGCTCCGGCTGTGCCCCGGCCGCCGGGGCGTCGTCCGGGCGCGCGCAGCGCAGGGCGCGGCCGACCCTGGCGGCGGAGGCGGACGGCTCCCGGCGGACCGCGATCAGGGCGACGTCGTCGCCGAGGCGCCCGCCGGTGTGGGCGATCAGATCGCGCCGGACGTGGTCGAGCAGCACCTCGGGAGCGCACCCGGCCCACTGCGGGGTGCGTTCGGTCAGCGGGTAGAAGGCGCCGTGCCGGTCGCGTGCCTCCACCACGCCGTCGGTGAACAGCAGCAGCGTGTCGCCCGGCCCGAAGGGGAGCACGTCGACGGTGGGGCCGTCGGCATCGGCCAACCCGACGCCGAGCGGAGGTGCGGGGTTCAGGTCCGGGACACTGACGCCGCCGCCGTCCCGCTTCAGCAGCAGGGGCGCCACATGTCCGCAACTCGTCATGCGGACGACCGGTTCGTCGTCCGGGACCTCCAGCAGCAGCGCCGTGACGAACCGTTCCCCCGCCTCCTCCTCCGGTTCGAAGTCGGCGAGGTAGCGGGTGATGCTGCGCTCCAGGGACGCGGCGAGCGCCGGCAGGGCGGTGTGGTGGTGTGCGGCCTCGCGGAAGGCGCCGAGCAGCAGGGCCGCCTCCCCGACCGCCGGCAGGCCCTTGCCGCGCACGTCACCGATCAGCAGCCGGGCGCCCCTGCCGGTACGGGCGGCGGCGTACAGATCGCCCCCGATCGACGCCTCGTCCTCCGCGGCCAGGTAGAGGGAGGCGAGCTGCAACGATCCCAGCCGGTCCGGGAGCGGCCACAGCAGGACGCGCTGCGCGGCCTCCGCCACCGACCGGACCTGCGCCAGTTCCCGGCGGCGCCGGTCGCGGACCACGGACAGCGCCACGATCAGCGCAGACAGCACCGCGAGGGAGATCACCTGCACGATCACGTTCCGCGACAGCAACGAGTGGGAGTGCCAGCCGATGAACGCCTGCGCCGCCACCGACAGCGCCCCGACGCAGCCCGTCGTCCACGGCCCCTCGGCCCATGCGGTGATCGCGGGCGCGATCACCAGGAGCGGTCCGAGGTGGATGTCGGTGGGGGTCACGATGTCGGAGACGGTGATGAGCACGATGAGCACGGCGGAGACCAGCAGCAGCACATGGCCCGATGGCCGCGGCTGCGCACGGCCGGTCAGGCGTCGCTGCCAGTCACCCACGCCTCCACACTGCACCGGGGCGACACACCGGCGCACCTCGGGAAACCCGTGGGTACCGGTTTTCCCGGCCGTCTGCCAGGGTGGTGGCCGTCGTCCGGCACGACGCGACCACACGGGGCGGACCTGGGGAGGACCGGAATGCGGGTGCCCGGCTCGGGCGTACGGCGGATCGGGCCGCGGGCCGCGATCGGGGCGGCGGCGCCGGCGGTGGCGCTGCTGCTGGTCCTGGTGCTCGGGGCCGCCGGGGCGCTGACGTCCGCCCGTACCCCCCGCGGCACGGGCGCCTCGGCCGACGGGCTGCCGCACACCACCGTCGAGGTGTCGTCCGCCCGGTGCGGGCGCGGCTGGGACGAGCCCGAACCCGGCGTCCAGGTCTTCGAACTCCGCAACGTCTCCGACCGGGCCACCGAGGTCTACCTGGAGGACCCGCGCAGCCACGCCGTGTACGGGGAGGTCGAGGGCATCGGTCCCGGCACCACCCGGACGCTGACCGTCCGCGTGGGCAAGGGGGCGTACACGTTCCGGTGCGTGCCCGAGGACGCCGACGCGGTGAGCGGGCCGACGGTCCGCGTCGATCGCGGCACCGCCGGCCCGGCCGCCGCCGCGATCACCCAGCACGACCTGATCCCCCCGGCGATCGACTACCAGAAGTGGGTGGCGGGCGGACTGGACGAGGTGGTGCGGCTGACCGGGCGGCTGCGGGAAGCGATCGACCGGGGCGATCTCGGCCGGGCCCGTACGGCGTGGCTGCCCGCACACCTCCAGTACGAGCGGCTGGGCGCGGCCTACGACGCCTTCGGCGACGCCGACGGGCGGATCAACGGCACCGACGCGGGCCTGCCCGGCGGCGTCCACGACCCGTCCTTCACCGGCTTCCACCGCATCGAGTACGGCCTGTGGCACGGCGAGGGTGCCCGGACCCTGCGGGCCCCGGCCGCGGCCCTGGTGCGGGCGGTCACCGCGTTGCGCGACACGTGGTCCCAGGCCCGCATGGACCCGGCCCAGCTCGGCCTGCGGGCGCACGAGATCCTGGAGAACACCGTGCAGTTCGAACTGACCGGCCGCACCGACTACGGCAGCGGCTCCGCCCTCGCCACCGCCCGGGCCAACCTCGACGGCACCCGTGCCGTCCTGTCGCGGCTGCACCCGCTGCTCGCCGGCCGCTACGCCGCACTGGCGGGCCTGGACCGGGGGATGGAGCGGGCCAGGAGCCTCCTCGACGGATTCCGGCACGGGGACCGCTGGACGCCGCTGGACCGGCTGAGCCGTACCCGACGCGAAAGGACCGACGCCGTGCTGGGCGACCTGGTGGAACGACTGGCCTCCGTGGCCACGCTGTGCGACCCGCGGAGGACGTCATGACGACCTCGGACGCTGCCGCGGGCCCGTTCGGGGGGACGGGAGGGACGGGTCGGCCCGAGGGGGCGACGCGGACCGAGGGGACGGAACGGGCGGACCGGGCGGGTCGGACGGTGTGGGACGGGCGGTCCGGGCGGGACACGTCGCCGCGGCGGGGCGCAGGAGCGGCGGGGCCCGCCGCGGTGGCGGGCGGGCAGGCGGCCGGTGGTGTGGGGCGGCCGGCCCGGTGCGAGTCGGCGGGGCGGGCGCCGGGGGGCCGGGGCGCCGAAGGCCCGGCGCGCGAGGAGCCGGCGGGGCCGCCGTCCGGTGTGGGGCGGCGCCGGTTCCTGCGGGGGGCGGCGCTGGCCGGTGCCGGACTCGCGTCGGGGGGAGCTGCCGCCGGCCCGGGCCTCGCCGCGGGGCCGGACGGGCCCGTCGTACCGGTCGTCGCGCCGTTCCACGGCCCGCACCAGCGGTCGGTACTCGCCGCCCCGCGCCGCTGCGCCGCCTTCGTCGCCTTCGACGTCACCGCCGCCGACCGGGCGGAACTGACCGACCTCCTGCGCACCCTGACCGAGCGCGCCCGGTTCCTGACCTCGGGCGGTACACCCGAGCCGGTCGGCATCACCGGCCCGCCCGCCGACTCCGGCCTGCTGGGCGGACGGCTGCCCTCCGGGGCGCTGGCCGTGACCGTCGGCGTCGGTGCCGCGCTCTTCGACGACCGTTTCGGGCTGGGCGGACTGCGCCCCCGGCGGCTGGGGGCCATGCCGTCCTTCCCCGACGACGACCTCAGGCCCGACTGGTGCCACGGCGACCTCAGCCTGCACCTGCACGCCGACGACCCGGACACCGTCCTGCACGCGCTGCGCGACATCGCCCGGCACACGCGCGGCGGCCTCCAGGTCCGCTGGCGGCTGGACGGCTTCGCCTCCCCGCCCCGTCCCTCCGGCACCCCGCGCAACCTGATGGGCTTCAAGGACGGCACGGCCAACCCGGACGCCGGTGACGCCCGGGAGATGAACCGGCTGGTGTGGGTGGGCGAGGGCGGCGGTGAACCGGACTGGGCGGTCGGCGGCAGCTACCAGGTGGTCCGGCTGATCCGCATGCTGGTGGAGTTCTGGGACCGGGTCTCCCTCACCGAACAGGAACGCATGTTCGGCCGGGCCCGGGAGTCCGGCGCGCCCCTGGACGGCGACTTCGAGGACGACACCCCCCACTACGCGGACGACCCCAAGGGCGACGTCATCCCGCTGGACGCCCACATCCGCCGCGCCAACCCGCGCACCGCCGCCACCGCCGACCAGCGCATCCTGCGCCGCGCCTACAACTACGACCGCGGCATGGACGGCAACGGCAACCTGGACATGGGCCTGCTCTTCTGCTGTTACCAGCAAGATCTCGCCCGACAGTTCGAAACCGTGCAGAAGCGGCTCGAAGGGGAGCCGCTGACCGACTACATCAAGCCGTTCGGCGGCGGCTACTTCTTCGCCCTGCCCGGCGTGAGGAACGAGGAGGACTGGTACGGACGTGCTCTCCTGGGGCGCGCTGTGATCGGTTAGGCGCGATTTGCTCCCCTGTTTGGTCAATACAGGGTCAAGAATTGTCTCTGGTTGCCTGACCCGGTGTTCATCCCCGCGTCATCATGGCTCCTCCGCCGCGCCGCCGGCACGGCGGAGCATCCCAGCCCGTACGCCGCAGCCACGATCCCGCCCGGAAGGTGGACCCACATGGCCAGCAGGGGAAGACGAGCAACGATGCGCAGCCTCGGGGCGCTGGCCGGCGCCGCGGTGCTCACCGTCCTTGGCGGAGCCGCCCCCGGCTGGGCCGCCGTGCCCGCCGCGGGCCACGGGCGCGGCGCGACCGCGACGCCCGTCGAGCACGTCGTCGTCCTCTTCGACGAGAACATCTCCTTCGACCACTACTTCGCCACCTACCCGAAGGCCGCCAACACAGACGGCACGAAGTTCACCGCGTCGAAGCGGACCCCGAGGGACATCGACACCCTGGCGCACGCCGGGCTGCTGGAGCACAACCCCAACCAGTACGCGCCCAAGCGGCTCACCCCCGAGCAGGCCGTCACCTGCGACCAGAACCACTCCTACGGGCCGGAGCAGTACGCCTACAACGGCGGCAGGGCCGACCAGTTCGTGCAGAACACCGAGGTCGGCAAGTGCAGCGGCGGTCTGTTCGGCGAGCCGGGCCTCGTCATGGACTACTACGACGGCAACACCGTCACCGCGATGTGGAACTACGCCCAGCACTACGCCCTGAGCGACCGCTCCTTCGGCTCGAACTACGGCCCGTCCACGCCGGGCGCCATCAACCTGGCGTCCGGCCAGACGCACGGCATCATCTCCGTCGACCCGGCCTCCGGCACACAGAACCCGAAGCAGACGTCCACGCCGGACCCGTACACCGTCAAGTCGCCCGACGCGAACGGTGTCGGCACGATGATCAACGACCCCGACCCCGCCTTCGACGACTGCGCCGGCAAGAACCACACCAGCCGCAACGCGCTCGCGGTGATGAAGGGCCGCAACATCGGCGACCTCCTCAACCGCAAACACGTCAGCTGGGGCTGGTTCCAGGGCGGCTTCCGGCCGTCCACCGCGTGGAGCGGCGCGCAGGGAGAGTACGCCAAGTGCGACACCGCGCACGCCAACGTCGGCGGCGCCCAGGTCGTCGACTACAGCCCGCACCACAACCCGTTCGCGTACTACAGGTCGACGGCCAACCCGCACCACCTGCCGCCGAGGAACGTCGCCGAGATCGGGCACGACGGCCGGGCCAACCACAACTACGACCTGACCGACCTGTCCGCGGCGCTGAAGGCGGGCCGGCTCCCGGCCGTCAGCTTCGTCAAGGCCCCCTCCTACCAGGACGGGCACGCCGGGTACTCCGACCCGATCGACGAACAGCACTTCCTGGTCGACCAGATCAACGCGATCCAGAGTTCGCCGCAGTGGAAGTCCACCGCGATCGTCATCGCCTACGACGACTCCGACGGCTGGTACGACCACGCCTACGCCAAGGTGCGCAACGGCTCGACGGACACCTCGGTCGGCTCCAACGGCAAGGCCACCGACAGCCCCGCCTGCCAGGCCGGGCCCAAGGCGGCCGGCGGCTACCAGGACCGGTGCGGCCCCGGCACCCGTCAGCCGCTGCTGGTCATCTCCCCGTACAGCAAGGTCAACAAGGTCGACCACACCCAGACCGACCAGGCGTCGATCATCCGGTTCATCGAGGACAACTGGCGCACCGGGCGCATCGGTGACCACTCCTTCGACGCGACCGCGGGCTCGCTGGCGGGCATGTTCGACTTCCGTCACCCCAACGGCAAGCAGGTGCTGCTGAACCGCGACGGCTCGGTCAGGTCGGTCGGACCGATCCGCTCCGTGGCGCCGGTGACCACGTCCATCACGCCCGGCCCGGCCTTCGAGAGCGCCGCCGCGTCCACCGACGCCTCCTCGCCGGCCCTCGCGGTGGGCATCGGCGCGGGCGCGCTGCTGGCCGTCGGGGCCACGGGGACGTACCTCACCCTGCGCCGCAGGAGTCGTAGCTCCGTCTGACGGCCGAGTCACGGACGTACCGGGCCGCCCCGCCGGCGACGGGGCGGCCCGATGACGTGCTCTGCCGGGGCGGCGGGCGGGTCAGGGCTGTACGGGCATCGTGAGGCAGTTGGACGGGGCCGGCCTGCCGGCCAGGCGGTCGGTGAGCCAGGACACGGCGGTGCCCTGGTCGGCGAGCAGCGGTCCGAAGTGGTTGAGCAGGGGGCTGACGACGTTCGGCAGGACGACCGGCGCGTAGGTGACGTCGGCGCCCTTGCGGCACCAGTCGACGGCGAGCTGCCGGGCCTGGCCGTGCGGCACGAGGTCGTCGCTGACGCCGGTGGCCACGCGCACCGGCCCGGCCGGCTCCAGCCTGCCGATGCGCTGGGTGCCGAGGAAGTCCCGGAGTGTGGGGTCGGCGCCGATGATGGCACCGAGGGACTTCCCGTCGGTCGTCCACTTGGTGCTCTTGGCGTAGCCGTAGTGCAGGATCGCGTCGCCCACGCACATGGTCGACAGGTCGGCCAGGGCGGCCTTCCCGGCGGCGTTGAGGTGGGCCTCGGCGATGGGGCGCAGCTCCGGGTCGGTCTGCAGGAAGCCGTTGAGCGACCAGCCCAGGGCGCCGGCCAGTTCGCTGCCGTCGATGCCCTCGGTGACCTCGGTCAGGTCGGCGGGCGGTGCGCCGGCGTAGGTCCCGGCGAGCGGGACGTCGGGGGCGTAGGAGGGCTGGAGTTCGGCGGCGGCGGCGGTCGCGCCGCCGCCCTGGCTGTAGCCGAAGAGCCCGACGCGTGAGGCCGCGGTGACGGACGCCCCCGCGACGGCGCGTGCGGCGCGGGCGGCGTCGAGGACGGCGTGGGCGCCGTCGACGCGGTTGACGTAGGTGTGCAGCCGGTCCGTGGCGCCCAGGCCGACGTAGTCGGTGACGACGACGGCGGTGCCCTGGGCCAGCAGCCGGTAGACGGACAGGTCCTCGTAGCCGACGGACACCGTCCGGCCGTTGAGGGACAGCGGGTGTTCCAGGCCCAGCGAGGCCGCGCACTGGTCGCCCTGGCCCATGGTGCCGGGCGCGACGACGACCAGGGGGCGCGCACCGGTGCCCTTCCAGGGCGCGGTGGGTTCGATGTAGGCGCCGGTGACGGCGACGGGCGCGCCGTTCGAGTCGGTCGACTTGTACATCAGGCGGGTCGCCCGGCCCGGCAGCGGCCCGTCGAGGCTCGGCAGGCTGAGGGCGAGCGGGAGGTGCTCGCTGCGGATCAGGGCGCCGTCGGCGGCGGGCAGCTGGGCGGGCGGGTTGTAGAACTCGGGGATGGTGACGCCGCGGGAGACGACCGGGCCGGAGCCGGTGGCCGCGGCGGCCGGGAGCGCCTGGATGCCGAGGCACGAGGCGGCGGCGACGGCCGCGACGAGCAGCCTTCTGGACGCGGGCATGGGGAACCTCCTGGGGTGAGGCCGGGCACGCGGGCGGGGAAGTGCGGAACGAGACCGTACCCACCCGCTGTTACCGCCGGTAGCAGCAGACAGGTTACGGTTCAGTAATTTGACTCAGTGTCTAATAGGGCGCGGGGAGCGGTCACCGCACGTCAGCCGGCCGGGGCCCGCGCTCCTGTGCAATCCGCCCCACCAGGTGGGAGCCCGCCCCTCACCAGTGCGCGCCCGCCCCCGCCTCTCCAGTGCGAGCCCGCGCCTCACCAGGCCAGCTGGTCGAGCAGCGCGGACGGGTCCGGCTGCCGGGCGCCGCCCGGGCTCTGCTCCGCCCAGATGACCTTGCCGTTCGCCACGTAGCGCGTGCCCCACCGGTCCGCGAACTGCGAGACGAGGAACAGGCCCCGGCCCCCCTCGTCGGTCGTGGCCGCCCGGCGCAGCCGGGGGGAGGTGTTGCTGCCGTCCGACACCTCGCAGACCAGGGTGGAGCCCAGCAGGATCCGCACCCGCACGGGGGGAGCACCGTAGCGGATCGCGTTGGTGAGCAGCTCGCTGAGGATCAGTTCCGTGGCGAACACCGACTCCTCCAGCTCCCAGTCGAGCAGCCGCCGGCTCACCTCCGTCCGCACCCGCGAGACCGCGCTGACGTCGAACGGGACGTCCCAGACCGCGACCCGGGACGGATCGAGCAGCCGGGTGCGGGCCACCAGCAGGGCCACGTCGTCGCTCGGGTGCTCCGGCAGCATCGTCTCCATCAGCGCCCGGCAGGTGTCCTCCGGCGTCTGGTCCGGGTGCCCGACCGCCGAGGCGAGCATCGTCAGCCCCTCGTCGATGTCCCGCCGCCGGTCCTCGACCAGGCCGTCGGTGAACAGGACGATGCGGCTGCCCTCGGACAGCACCAGTTCCCCGGTCTCGAACGGATGTCCGCCCACTCCCAGCGGCGGCGACAGCGGCAGGTCGGGGAAGGTCACCCGGCCCACCGGGTCCACCAGGGCGGGCGTGACGTGCCCGGCGCGGGAGAAGGTGCAGTGCCCGCCCACCGGGTCGTAGATGACGTAGAGGCAGGTGGCCCCGGTGACCAGGGAGCCCTCGCCGTCCGCGCCCTCGGCCGGGGTGTCGAGGCGGGCCACCATCTCGTCGAGGTGGCCGAGCAGTTCGTCCGGGGGCAGGTCCAGCGAGGAGAAGTTCAGCACCGCGGTCCGCAGCCGCCCCATGGTCACCGCCGCGTGCAGCCCGTGCCCCACCACGTCGCCGACGACGAGCGCCGTCCGGAACCCCGGCAGCGGTATGACGTCGAACCAGTCGCCGCCCACGCCCGACTGCGCCGGGCGGTAGCGCCAGGCGACCTCCAGCGCGTCCTGCTCCGGCAGGTCCCTGGGCAGCAGACTGCGTTGCAGCGTCACGGCCATCGCGTGCTCGCGGGAGTACCTGCGGGCGTTGTCGATGGCGACCGCCGCCCGCGCCCCCAGCTCCTCGGCGACCGCGACGTCCTCCTCCTCGAACCGCGGCGACCCGGCGCCCCGCCAGAAGTTGACCATCCCGAGCACCACGCCGCGCGCCCTGAGCGGCACCGCGATCAGCGAATGGATGCCGGAGGCCAGCACCCGTCGCGCGCCCTGCGGATCCTGGGCCCGCCAGTCCTCGGCGGCCCGCAGGTCCGGCACCAGTACGGCCTTGCCCCGGCGCAGCGCCGCGACCATCGGCGTGTCGGCCACCACGAACCGGATCAGATCGCCCACCGGCTGCAACGGGTGCCGGGAGCCGCGCAGCGCGGTGCGGCGCATCCGGTGCACCGCCCCCGTGGGCTCCTCGCCGTGCAGCACGGCCTCCAGGAGTTCCACGGTGACCACGTCCGCCAGCCGGTCCACCGCCACGTCGGCCAGTTCCTCCGCGGTGCGCCGGACGTCCAGCGTCGTGCCGATGCGCACCCCGGCCTCGTACAGCAGGGTCAGGCGGCCCCGCGCCACCTCCGCGCGCCCCGACAGGGCCCGCAGCTCCGTGGTGTCGCGGAAGCTGGCGACCAGGCCCGGCGCGTCCGCGTACGGGGCGGTGCGCCGGGTGTTGACCGCCAGGAGCCGCTCACCGGCCGGGCACACCTCGTCGGAGACGACCTCGCCCGCCACGAGGACCCGGGTCAGTTCCGGCGCCAGGCCCAGTTCCGTGACGTGCCGCTGGTCGGCGTCCGCAGGCAGGGCCAGCAGGCGGCGCGCCTCGTCGTTGGCGAGCAGCAGCCGGCCGTCGGCGCCGACGATCAGCACGCCCTCGCGCACCGCGTGCAGCACCGCGTCGTGGTGTTCGTACATCCGGGTCATCTCGGCGGGGCCGAGACCGTGGGTCTGCCGCCGCAGCCGCCTGCTGACGAGGGCCGTGCCCGCGGTCGCGAGGGCGAGGGCGAGCGCGGCCGAGCCCAGCACCATGGGCACCTGCTGGTCCAGCAGGTGCCCCAGGTTCTCGACCTGGATCCCGGCGCTGACCACGCCGACCACCCGGCGGCTCGCGTCCATGACCGGCACCACGGCGCGCACCGCGTCGGCCGGCTTGCCGTGGAAGGTGTCGGTGAAGGTCTCGCCGGAGATCGCCCGGCTGACGTCCATCGCCTTCGTCCCGACGAGCCGCGGCTGCGTGTCGGCGAGCCGCACCCCGTGGACGTCGAGCACGGAGATGAAGTCGATGCCGGCACCCGCCTGCGCCTGGAGCACCGGTGTCTGGAGCAGCTTCGTCGGGTCCGGGGCCTTCAGGGCGAGGGCGGTGCCGGGGGCGTGGGCGAAGGCCTCGGCCGCGGCCAGGGAACGCTTGCGGGCGTCGTTCTCGCCGTCGTAGCGGCCTTGCAGGACCAGCGCGGCGGCCGCCGCCGCGACCAGCACCAGGACGACGATGACCTGGAGCAGGAACACCTGCGCGGCCAGCGTGCCGGGGCCCCAGGGCGAGGACCGGCGGCGCCCGGGGGAGGGCGGCGGGCCCGGGCGACGGGACGGATCAGCGGACCGCCGGCCTCCGCGCGGCGCTGCCGCCTTCGACCGGGACCGGCGGGAACGTCCGATCATGCTCCCAGTTCTAGCACTGCGCTCACCCGCCGGGCGACCGGTATGCCGGTTTCGTCGGGGTCCTGCCGGCCCGCGCCGAACGGGGAATGCGGCCGCCGCCCCCGCTGTTGACGCACCCGGTCGCGATGTCTGGATCAATCCAGGATGCGGCCGAAAGGAGGATCACATGGCACGCACCACCGTGCGCCCCGTCGTCCGGCTGAAGTCCACGGCCGGGACCGGCGTCACCTACGTGACCCGGAAGAACCGTCTCAACGACCCCGACCGGCTCGTCCTGCGCAAGTACGACCCGGTCGCCGCCCGGCACGTCCCCTTCCGCGAGGAACGCTGACCGACGCCGGCTCCCGGCGGGGGCGCGCCTGTCGGCGGGGACGCGCTCACGCGTCCCCGCGGGGCAACTGCTGCTCCGCCCAGATCGTCTTGCCGCAGCCCGTGTACCGCGTGCCCCAGCGCAGGGCGACCTGGGCGACCAGGAAGAGGCCGCGCCCGCCCTCGTCCGTGCTGTGCGCCCGCTTCAGGTGCGGCGACGTACTGGCGCCGTCCGACACCTCGCAGATCAGGGTCCGCTCGTGGATCAGGCGCAGGCCGATCGGACCGCAGGCGTGCCGGATGGCGTTCGTCAGCAGCTCGCTGACGATCAGCTCCGTGCTGAACGCCGCCTCGCCCAGCCCCCAACGGGACAACTGCCCGGCCACGGCGCCGCGCGCCACGTGCACCTGCGCCGGGTCGGCGGGCACCTCCCAGTAGGCCACCCGGTCGGAACTGAGCACATGGGTCCGGGCGATCAGGAACGCCACGTCGTCGCGCGGGCGGTCCGGCAGCAGTGTGCGGACCATGACGTCGCAGATCTCCTCCAGCGGCCGGTCCGGATGGGCCAGCGTGAAGCACAGCCGCTCCATGCCGACGTCGACGTCCCGGTCCGACGCCTCGATCAGCCCGTCCGTGTAGAGCGCGATGACACTTCCCTCCTCCACCGGCACCTCGGCGCACTCGAACGGCAGCCCGCCCAGCCCGAGCGGCGGCCCCGCCGGGATGTCGGGGAACTCGACCGGCTCGTCCAGATGGGCGATCGCCGGACTGGGATGCCCCGCGCGCGCCACGACGATCTTGCGGGCGATGGGATCGTAGACGGCGTACACACAGGTCGCGCCGACCTCCGTGGGCCCCGCGGCGGCCGCTTCCGCCTCCTCCGAGAGCCGCACGACCAGGTCGTCCAGGCGCGCCAGCAACTCGTCGGGGGCCAGGTCCAGATCGGCCAGGGTCTGTACGGCCGCCCGCAGCCGGCCCATGCCGGCCGCGGCGTGCAGCCCGTGGCCGACCACGTCGCCCACCACGAGCGCGACCCTGGCACCGGAGAGCGGGATGACGTCGTACCAGTCACCGCCCACGCCCGACTCCGCGTCGGCCGGCAGATACCGGTGCGCGACCTCGACGGCGCTGTGCGCGGGCAGGGCCGGCGGCAGCAGGCTGGTCTGGAGGGTGAGCGCCGCCTGGTGCTCACGGGCGTAGCGCCGTGCGTTGTCCACGCACACCGCCGCCCGCGCCACCAGCTCCGTCACCAGGAGCAGGTCGTCCTCGTCGAAGCAGTCGGGGTTCTTCCACCGCATCAGCGTGACCACGCCCATGGTGACGCCGCGCGCCCGCAGCGGGACGACCAGGTGCGTGTGCACACCGAGCCGGATCAGCTTGTGCCAGCGGATGGGGTCGTCGGCGACCCAGGGGGTGGTGAGGCCGACGGCGCTCACCCGCAGCGGTTCGCCGGTGGCCAGGCAGCGCCGCTGGGGCGAGCGGACCGGGTACCGGGTGGGCTCGCCCTCCCCGACGACCCGGTCGGGCTCGTCCTCATGGATGGACAGATGGGCGGCCCGGCGCAGGGTCGCCGCACGGCGCTCCGGCCACGCGGCCGGCATCCCCCGCGCCCGGACCACGTCCAGGAGGTCCACGGCGACGAAGTCGGCGATCTGCGGGACGAGGACCTCCGCCAGTTCCCGTACGGTCCGGTCGAGATCGAGCGAGGTCCCGATGTGCTCGCTCGCGGCGTTGAGCAGCGCCAGCCGCTGGCGCGCGGGGTCCCGGCCGGTGAGGTCGACGGCGGTGTAGCAGATGCCCAGCGTCCGGCCCGAGGCGTCCTTCAGCGGGAAGAACGCGCGCAGCCTGGAGCCGCCCGGACACAGCGCGCCCCGGGGGCCCGGCCGGGGCGGCACGGCGTCGAGGGTGACGTGGCAGTGGCCGGAGAGCAGGGTCTGCCTGGCCTGCCGCGACACCACGGGCGACGCCCTCGCCCGGCCGCCGCGCGTACGGCCCCTGCCCGCGGTGCCCGGGAGACCCATGCCTGCCGCACCCGGGTCCGCGCCCTGCGTGCCGGCGGCGCCCCGGCGGGGGTCCTCGGCGCCGCCGGCACCCGCTCGTGCCGGGCCGCGCGCCGGCTCGGCGGGGTCTTCCTCCATGGCGGCCATCGCGGCGTTGCCCCAGCGGTAGCGCATCGCCGTGTCCAGTACCGCGACGCCGAGCGGCGACCGCTCCAGCAGCCCGCGGGCCAGCGCCGCGTCCATCTCCCGCCGGCGCCGCTCCGCCGCGTCGCACGCGGCGACCAGCCATTCGGGAGGCCCGGTCCCGGCGGCCAGGGGGCAGACACGGACGGCCAGCCGGACGGTGTGGCCGTCCCGGTGGCGCAGGGCCACCACGCCCTCCCAGTCCCGGCCGATCCGGCGCAGCCGGGGCACCACCGCGGCAGGGTCCCCGCCGGCCAACAGGCTCCCCACGGGCCGCCGCAGCACCTCCGGGGCCGGACGGCCGAGCAGTTCCTGGGCGCCGGGGCTCCAGCGGACGATCAGACCCTCGGAGTCGACGATCGCCACGGCCGCGGACGTCATGGCGAGCGGATCGCCCGGAAAGGCGCTGTAGGCGGCACCGCTGACGCCCATGCTGTCATCCCCATCCACGGGCAGGACCCCACGCGCACATTTTCGCATCGGGGGCCCTCTCCCGCCGCCCGGGACGGCCGGGGAACGCTGAGGGCCCGCCCCGGGCGTCCGCCGGAGCGCGGGAGGTCCGCCGTTACGCCGGCCCGCCCAGCGCGGTCAGCGCCTCGTCCGTCAGCCGGTACACCGACCACTCGTCCTGGGGGCGGGCGCCCAGGGCCTCGTAGAAGTCGATCGTGGGGCGGTTCCAGTTCAGGACCGACCACTCCAGGCGCTCGTAGCCGCGCTCGACGCAGATACGGGCCAGTTCGGTCAGCAGGGCCTTGCCGTGGCCGCCGCCGCGGGCCTGCGGCCGTACGTACAGGTCCTCCAGGTAGATGCCGTGCACGCCGCGCCAGGTGGAGAAGTTGAGGAACCACAGGGCGAAGCCCACGACCTCGCCGTCGGCGTCCTCGGCGACGTGCGCGTAGGCCGCCGCACGTTCCCCGAACAGGGCCTCGGCGAGCTGCTCTTGCGAGGCACGCACCTCGTCGAGCGCCTTCTCGTACTCGGCCAGTTCGCGGATCAGGGTGTGGATGACGGGCACGTCGGCAAGGGTCGCGGCACGGATCATGGCGGCAGTCTCACACACCGTCCGCGCCCCGCACCGGCCGGGTGCCCGCCGCGGCACCGGGGCGATCGGGCACCCCCTACGCGTGGGGGTGCCCGATCGTGTGGCGGGCAGGGCGCCCGGGTCAGACCGCGGGCGCCGGGTAGGTCGGGTACTCGACCGCGGAGCGGGCCTGACCTGCGTCGAGTACGGCAAAGGCTGCTGCAACCTGGCGTTTAAGCGTTTCCGGGTGTTTCTCGATGTTCCGCGATCTTTCGCGCCTAAACCCCCTGAGAACCCCCCTGTGGCAGTGGGCCCCCCTGAGAACTCCCTCGGATCACCCTCCCAGATAGGGCTGTGAGCTGCGAAAGTAGTAGTCCCTCCTGCGTCATATGGCGACGCAGGGGGGACTTTCTCCCGTCCGGCTGGCGCGCTTCCCAACGGCTGTGGCCGACGCGCGGCCTGGGGCGCGCCAGGGAGGGGGCATCCTCGGCGCAGCTGCCCGTTGGCCGAAAGTGATTACGGGTGCATGATCGTGATCCGCCTGGGGGCGAAAACAGGTGATCCGCTCCGGCGCGCACTCACGGGCATGCGGGAGCGCGCAACAGGGGGCTCCATGCCATACCAGCGATCAGCTGCGTTCCACCTTGCGCGACGCTTCCCGTCCGGCCATCTCATCCATGCTGTCGACGGGAGAGAGGTGTAGTCGACCTCTACTTTCATCCTCTGCACATCAGGGAAGCGCTCGTCTGGCAGCTGAATCGGATCGGTCTTCAGCATGTGACCTTCAGTCTGTGACGCCAGCGATGGACGTATCAGGGCCGCATGGAGGAGCCAGTGGAGGGACTCAGTGTGGCGGTGCCGCGATGGGAGATCGTTTTCTGCTTGTGAGATGCCCGCCGGCTTGCACGTGTTCCCCAGCGAACAGGACGGCTCCTGTATCTGGCTGATCCACTCCG
The DNA here is from genome assembly GCF_042268205.1 of Streptomyces sp. NPDC056160. Taxonomy (NCBI): domain Bacteria; kingdom Bacillati; phylum Actinomycetota; class Actinomycetes; order Kitasatosporales; family Streptomycetaceae; genus Streptomyces; species Streptomyces sp. NPDC056160. Next base: position 75,196 of record NZ_JBHJUW010000015.1, on the reverse strand, counting down.
GCTCCTGCACTCGGGACCTGGTGTCCGAGTGGAACGGCATGTTGAAGCGGATCGCCGGGGATGGGCTGTGGCTCCAGGCGTGGTCCGATGGCAAGCGCATCCCGCCACGCCACGCCTCTCTGGCGCCGCTCGGTGACGCGGCGAACCTGCTGCTCTGCGGCTGAAATGGGCGTGACGGTCCCCCCCCCCGGCGGGCAGGCCGGGGGTACCGCGACCCGGGCCCCGATGCCTGGGGGCTGGACGAGGCGGGCCACCTCGGAATCCTTTGTTGCGCAAATACCCGACCTCACCCAGCCCGACGTCTGCGGAGGGTCGGGCATCGACGTCGCCAGCTACAGCCGGATCGAGCAGGGCCAAACTCGACACCTTGATCCGGATCGCTGACGCAATCGGTGTCCCGCTCGCCGACCTCGTGCAGTGAGCGGCCGCCCTCACGGGGGCGACGAGGCGGCCGCCCCTCTCCAGCGCATACTCCCCCGATTCGCCGTCAGGGAGCCCGCTGGACTCGATCCCGTCCCCGGCGCGCGGTCGGCGTCGTGGTCGGAAGCGGAAGTTCACTCGATCCATTCGATGCACGAGGCGTCGGTGACGGCCTTGCGGCCGTTGTAGAAGTCGACGCGCCGACTGTCTTCGTGAGGTGGCCTCCTACAGGATGCCCGGCCGCTGGGATGTTCCAGCCCGCAGTAGCCGGCCGCGCGAGCGCCCGACTGTGCGGCCTCTGCGCACCGTGTCGCGAGTTCCTTTCGCTTACTCACCGCCCGCCCCTTCCGGCATCAGCCAGCGGCAGTGGACGTAGCCGGGGTACGGTGCCGCCTCGCCTTCCCACAGGTGCGGCACGGCCCGCTCCATCGGCAGAATCGGGTCCGAGCGGGCCCCGCACACCGGCTCGGGCTGACGGTGGTTTCCTCGTACGCGCTCCGGCGGCCGTGGGAGACCCAGCACATGCTGCCCGCCCTGCAGTACGTGCACCCGGCGACGTGGGCCTGCCAGTCTTACCAGGTGATAAGCCAGTTGTACCGGACCCAGTAGCAGTCAGAGCAGTCCCGCGGGGTCATGTCGAGCGCTTGCAGGTCAGTGGCGGCCGGGCCTGGGTCCCGGCTGCACCAGGCGCACGCCGAGCCCGTGCGCCGCTCCTCCGTGAGCCGGGCCCGCAGCCGGCCAGCGTGCAACGCACCGTCGCCCGCTGGGAATCAGACTGCCAACGATGCCCGACGACCGGTATCAGCTCCTCCTCGCCCACCCCTACGCCCGCAGCCCCGCAGGGAAAACCCATCGGCGACGGCAGTGACTTCGATGAGTGCCTCCACACGCTCGGACTCCCCGGCACGAGCGAGCACCGCACAGACGAACTCCGCACCCACGTCCTACGCGCGGCCACCGATTCCACTGGCGGCATGCTCGCCCTTCTCGCTCCGGGCGTCCAAGCCACGCTCGCCGCGGCACTCGCCGACCCGGCCCGCGACGACGACCATACGGTGGCCGGACTCGCCTCCGCCGTCCAAGGCGTCAACGCCCAAGTCGGCTCCCTGCCGATGGTTCGCCTTCAACTCCTCCTCCCTCCCTCGAAGCCACGCGGCGTCTTCTCGCCGGGCCCGTCCCAGAGCCGCTCGTCCCCGGACTCCGCCAGCTGATCGTCTCCGCTGCCACCCTCTCCGGCCGGTTGGCCTTCGAGACCCGAGACGCCCCCGCCTCGACGGCCCTCTACAGCGAGGCAACCCAGGAAGCAGCCAAGCTCGGCGCCCGATGGCGCGCTGCCGCCGTCCACATGAGCCACGCCCTCGTCACGATGTACTCCACGGACAGCATCGACGCCGCGCGGCGCCTCGTAGACGCCGCCGTGCGCACCGTGCGCACCGGGGAATCGACGCTGATGCGGGCCCGCGCCCCCTGCAAGCCGAGATCGCCGCCCGGGCGGGACAAGGACGCCAGGCTGAAACAGCACTCGGGCTGGCCTGGTACGACATGGAAGGCACCCACACCGACGACCCCGCACCCACCAGCTTCTCGGCCGGCCACCTCCGCGGCTTCGAGGGCGTGTGCGAGCTGTATGTCGGTGATGCGGCCGAGGCGCACGATCGGTTCGCGCGATCCGCTGCGGACCTGACCGCGCCCCGCGAGGCCGTTCAGCGGGCGATCATCACAACCGACCATGCCCTCGCCCGGGTCTGCCTAGGTGAGCCCCAGTCGGCCGCCGAGCTGCTTCACGAGTGCGTGGGCCGCCGCCTCTACCACCGGTGGCCGGGTGCCGGCGCTCCGGCTGCGGCGGGCCCGCAAGGAACTGCGGCCATGGCGACGCGAGGAGTGGGTGGCCGATCTCGACGACCACCTCATGGACGTACTCGGGGCCTGATGATGCTCCTATTGATCGTCAAGCGGTCTGAGGCACGAGGCGCAAGGTACTTTCACTTCATGTCACTGACTCCAGACGACGAAGTCCGCAGCCGCGACGAACTGGTCTCCTTCGTTCGAGAACTGCGCCGGGACTACCTCCGTCGGGGACACGAATGGGAGAACCAGAGCCTCGACCGCTTCCTTGAGGCCCTTGCGGCATGGATGCATGACTCGCCGGGCTGGTACCAGAACGTCGGGAAGGAACTCCCGGAAGGTGGGGACTGGACCTTCTTGGCTAGAGCGCTTCAGGCCGCCACTGTCTACGAGTGAAATGTTCGCGTCGAACGGTCAGGCCGCATGGAGCCAGTCGCGGTAGGCGTGAGCGAGGTCGTCGTCTCGACGGATCCCGCGTTCGAGGGTGGAGATGGTGGCCGGCCAGAGCCCGAAGTGACGGGCGGCCGCGGTGAGCGTGATGTTCTTGGACTGGCGCAGAGGCCGCAGATCGGCGATGCCGGGGACGGCGACTGTGGTGGTCAGGCAGCGGAACATCTCCCGGGCGATGGCCCGCTTCAGGAGCCGGATGATCTCCTTCTTCGTCCGGCCCGCAGCCGTCTGCCGAGCAACGTATTCGCGGGTTCGGGAGTCGCTGGACATGCGGACCAGGGCGATGCGGTAGAGGGCGGCGTTGGCTGCCCGGTCGCCGCCGCGTGAGAGGCGGTGCCGGTTGGTTCTGCCGCTGGAGGCGGGGACCGGTGCGGCTCCGCACAGGGCGGCGAAGGAAGCCTCGGTTCGCATGCGGTCGGGGTTGCCTCCAGCCGTGACCAGGAGCTGGGCCGCGGTGTCGGGGCCGACTCCGTAGGCGGCCCGCAGACCGGGGTTGTGGGCGGTGACCTCGCTGTCCAGGGTCTTGGTCAGTTCTTCGTGCTCGGCGGTCAGCTCCTTGACGCGCCGGGCGAGACTCTTCAGTGCGGTGAGGACCGCGGTGTGGAAGGCGTCCCCGCTCGGTCGCAGTCGGGCCAGGGTGTCGGTGCGGTCCGCCCCCTTGAGCTGCCCGTATTTGGCGCGGATGGTCTCGGGCGCGGTGAAGAGAAGGTGGGTGAACTGGTTCAGGGCGGCGGTGCGGGCTTTTACGGCGGAGCGGGCGGTGTTGTGCAGGGCGCGTATGCCGGTGACGGTGTCGTCCTTGGGGGCGCTGGAGGCCCGTCCGGACAGCGCAGCTCGGGCGGCCGCGTAGGCGTCGATGGGGTCGGACTTGCCGATGCGGCGGCGTTCGGCCCGGTCGGGCCGGTTGACCTCCACGACGTCAAGGCCCGCCGAGCGGGCGGCGCGGGTGAAGCCGGCGCCGTAGGGGGAAGTGCCTTCCACGCCGATCGCGATCACCTGGCCGTGGGCGTTCAGGAAGGCCAGGGCCGCGGCGTATCCGGCGGCGGTGGTCCTGAACTCCGCGTCCGCGAGGTGGCCGCCGTTGTCACTGATCACCGCGACGTGAATGGTGTCGGCATGGGAGTCGACCCCGCCGAACACGTCCTGGTCCGCGGTGTCGTCCACAACCTCTGACGTCATGCTGATGGTGCCTTCCCAACCGGAGGTGGGCACCGGCCGGGTGGCGCAGACAGGACATTGAGGGGGCTTCTGACCAGGCTCCTATCAGGTCATGTTCCGCCCGGCCGGAGCCATGAAAACAGGTCCCGGCGGCCGGACAGAACAGTCGGAAGACAGCCCAGCAGGGCGTCAGTCAGTGCCCGAGCCACGACCACCGGAACCTGAGTATCAGCATCAATGTCAGTGCCGCCCCGTACGCTTAGATCATGCCCCCGACGCCCGCTCACCCTGGCCCCGCACGGCCTGCCGCCGTGGTGAACGAGGACATTCGCCAGCTGATGCTGCGCGCCGGCGGTCGGCTGAGGGAAGAGGATCGGGAGGTCTACCAGAGGCTCGTCGCCGAATGGGCGCTCGCGGTACGGGACGAGGTAGTGAAAGCTTCCTAACGCTGTTGTCAGGCCGCATTGGTGACGGGTGGTGTGGCTTGGTAGCACCGGCGATCACGGATCGGGGCCCACAGGACGTTGACGCGTCGGCGGGCGAAGGCAAGCACGGCTGGGACGTGTTTCTTCCCCTCGGCGCGTTTGCGGTCGTAGAACTCGTCCGGTGCAGGTTGCCGCTGACCTTGCCCAAGTCACGCGGTGCGGGTGCGACGCCGGCGAACGCTGCCAGAGCGTCCGGGGAGTCGAACTCGTCCAGGCTGCCGCCGACGGCGGCGAGGAACTCGGCGCCGAACACGGCGCCGATGCCGGGGACACTCAAGACGATGTCGGCGAGTTGGTGTTCGCGAAACCGGCCCTCCATGAGCTTATCCAGCTCGGAGACCTGCTCGTTGAGGAGGGCCATCACCTCCCCGGCCAGGGTGTGGACCAGTTTCGCAAGGGTCTTCTCCCGGGGGAGGGCGGTGTGCTGGCGCTCGGCGGCCTCGACGGCGGCCTCGGCCAGGGCTCTGGCGTTGCGGTTGGCCAGCCACTTCGTCGGCCGGGTGACCCCCGTCCGGCGGATCGCGGCCGGGGCCTGGTAGCCCGTCAGCAGCTTGAGAGGGCCGGTGTTGGTCACGTCCAGAGCCCTCTCCAGGGCGGGGAACATGCTCAGCAGAGTGCCAAGCAGCCGGTTGACGACGCGGGTACGGTCCTCGACCAGGTCGGTCCGGCGGCCGGTCAGCAGCTTGAGTTCGACGGCGGCTTCGTCACCGGGGCGGACGGCCCTCAGGTCCCGGCGCATCCTGGCCTGGTCGGCGATGACGTAGGCGTCGCGGGCATCGGTCTTGCCCCAATAGCGGGAAGTTTGCGGTTCGGGGCCGCTGTCAAGCGGTTCGGTGAAGTTGATGTAGAGGGTCAGAGCTCCGCGTAGGACGGAAGTCGACCAAGACACCGTTACTACGAGGAGCCCCGTTGCTTCAGTCTGGCACGCCCGCACGTCTACGCACGTGCAGTGAAGTGGCGTTCGCCGCACGGCACTTGGGCGAGCCGACGCAGATCATTGCGCCGCCGTTGGTGGCGCGGTGCTGGCGAAGACCGGGAGGGTGCAGTCTCGGGTGCGCCAGTTGCCTTCGCGAGTGGTCGTGTACTTGGTTCTGGCCATGGCGCTGTTCGGCGAGTGCGGATCTCGGGGCGTGTGGGTAGCCCTGGTCGCGGCCCCGGGCATGCCCGACGTTGACCCATCCGCCGCGGCCTTACACCAGGCTCGACGGCGGCTCGGCTCGGCGCCGCTGTCCGTGCTGTTCGACCAGGTGAAGGGGGCGGTGGCGGCCGAGGACGCGGCGGAATCATGGTGGAAGGGGATGCGGACGGTGGCCTGGGATAGCACGGGCATCCTGGTCACGGACAGCGAGGCCAACCGGGCGTACTGCGGCCGGGCCTCCGGCCACAACGGGATCTGTGGATTCCCCGTGATCCGGCTTTCCGTGCTGGTCGAGACGCTCAGGACGCAGTGACGAGCACATTGTGGATCTGCTCCCTCAGTTCCCGCCCTGGCCGCGTGTCCGCGAACGGTCGGCCTCCTGATGCAACTCGCCGAGCCGGTCACCCACCCGCCGGGACCGAACAGTTCCCAGCAGTTGGAGACAGCGCGCGGTCTCCTCGGCAGCTCCCTCAACCTCGCCGGCCATGAGGTGGGTGCGCGCCAGGCCGAGGTGATCGAACGACTGGGAGCGGCGGTGGTCGGGCCGGGCGGCCAGCGCCGCTCGCACGAGGCCTTCCGAGTGGCACACCCGCGCGGTCCGGCCGGTACCTTCGAGGTGCTTTGCGGCGATCTGGTGGGCCGTGCCCAGCGTGGTGCTCAGCTCAGCAAGATCAAAGAACGCCATGTGCGCAGGCTCATCGCCGGCACCGACCCGTTCGAAGGCATCCTGCGCTCGGCCGGCAGCAACGTCGCTCTCCGCCGGATGCCCAAGATTGCCTGGAAACCGGGACTCCAGTGCTACCGGTGCGCGACGGGCTCACCATTGCCCGACGTCGCTGACGCGTACCCCGCTGGCTCATACCCGCCAAGCTTGACAAGCCTGATTCCGCAGAAAGATCAAGATGCTGAGGCGGCAGATGTTCGACCGCGCCAACTTCGACCTGCTCCGGAAGCGAGTCTTCCTCACCGCACGAGGCCGTTCATGATCGCGGGTGTGGTGACCCTCCGTAGCTCTGGCACTGAAAGTGATCCAGAACCAGACTTCAGCCGCCGCCGACACCAGGCGCGGGCAACCATGCGGGGACTCGCGAGGTACATCGGAGAGGACGTTGAAGCCGCTGCCGCCAACGCTCGCCTGAAGCGGCTGATTGAGCAGAGGCTGCCTCGGACAGGGGAGGAGGATCGGGACGCGCGGCAGCGCCTGCCTTCGCCGTACGACCTGCCGGACGCATTGCTGGGTTTTCAGGTGCCTGCAAAGCGGAGGCGGCGTCACAGGAGTAGGCCGCTCGTCCGTCGCGCGCTCACAACGGTAGAGTCCGGCAAGTCGGAGCGGCCCTTCGGCATTTTCAGGGGGTGCTAGGCCTTCATGCGGCGGGCGCGGAGCGGCTCGGCCGGCCGGTGCTCGACCGTCGTGCCGCGCTGGGAGGGCTTGTCTTCAGCCATCCGCTTGGCCTCCCACGCCTCGACCTCGGAGAGCGGGAAGAGCACTTGGACTCCGCTCTTGAAGCCCTTCGGGGCGCGCCCTCGATGGCGGCGGATTCGGATGCCGTTCGGGGTGGTCTTCCAGCGCTTGGCCAGTTCGGCGACGGTGAGGTGGGGGGAGTCCTCAGCCGGGGGGCTGGTCATGGGATGCCTCGGTTTCGGTTTAGGTGATCTTGGTGATTACGGCCCGGGTGCGGCGCCGGTTGTGGAGCTCTTCAGCGATGAGCCGCAGCACAGTGGGGCTGGGGTTGGCCTCGTCTCTCTCGACGCGGGTCTCGGTCTAGTGATCCTGGACAAGCGCGAATGGCGATGCTGTCGAGTCGGTTTCTGGCGCATGCCAAATGCCGCGAGTGGCGTCTCCCCGGTTCACCTATCAAGGCTCACCTGAAAAGCTTATCGACTCGTGTATCAACTAGTCAATCAGATCTATAGCCGCCCAATGCGTATCACTACATGCTTGGTGGCCCATCGTCACTCGGGTCCGGATCGATCGTCGCCGGGCTGTCGTACCCCATCGTGTAGGACATGCCTGTGACGCCTCTGCTCCACTTGATCGCCCGATATTTCGAGGCGCCGCTCTGTGCTGACGGCCCCGCACGTGCTAGAGCCCCGCACCGGAGGAGGTGCGGGACGACTGGGCCGTGGGGAAGATCGGACCACGCAGGACCGGCGCACAGGCGCCGGTCCGGGGCGCGGTGACGGGCCGAATGGTGGGGCCGCCGCTGTTCGAGCCGGTGCAGGTACTGGGCCGGGAGTGGACGTTGGCGCGGATCGACGCGGCAGCCGCGAGGCTTCAGTCGGCGTGAGCTGACGACAGTGAGGCCCGGTGCGCGCAGGGTAGCGCACCGGGCCGCACTGCCAGGTCAACTACCGGGGACCCAGCCCTTCATGCCGTACGAGCCGCTGGACAGAGATTCGCCGTAGTGCCAGCGGTTGCTGTGCTTGTTCTTGGCGGAGCAGGGCACGTAGAACTTGCCGGCCGGGTCGAGTTGTCCCTCCTTCTTGTAGGCCACACCCGGGCCGGTGCAGATGGCCAGCCATTCCAGGTTGGGGCCGATCACGCTGTGGTTCTTGTCGTTTCGGTTACACCTGCTGGATCCGACCGTGGAGGCCGGGGTGGCCGTCACGGCGATCCCGCCGAGCGGGACCGCGGTGGCTGTCGTTGTCATGACGGCGTTGCGGAGTGCGGGTTGCATGAGGGACGTTCCTTCGGCTGGGTGACCTGTCGGTCGGAGTTCGGGATGCCCCGGGCCGGCTGCTCGGGCTCCCTCCGGCTGCGACCGAGGACTGAGTTGTCGTCATGACGTCGCGCCGCAAGACGGTGGATGCAGTGGCGGCGGCTCCGACCTGAATGGCCTCCTGGGAATCGGGTGAAGCGAGACTGCGCGAGACGCGGCGGTGGAGACTCGCACTCGACTCAGCGAGGAGGCACCCTCGGTCACGACCGCGCCGCAATCAGCGGAAGAGTCGCGTCCGAACATTTTGCCCGCCTTGTGCGGAATGAATCGAACGCCTATTGCTATCTTTATCAAACCATGGGCATGAATATCATCTAATGGACATTTGACTGCGACTAAATAGGCGCAGCTGCGCGATACATGTGCAGAACTGGCTGCGACTGCAAGACCGGCCTGAGCTTCTTCGCCAAGCTGCGCCTCTTGCGGCACCCGCCCTCAGTCCGAGGGGTCGCGGAGGGTGCGACCCGCGGAATCTGTCGTGCGTGTATGTGGCCACGGCTCAGAACTATGTGACGATTCACCCGGGGGCCGCGCCGGGCACGCCTATGATCGATGCATGCCGTCGTCCCTTCCCACGTCTCTTGCTGTGTCCGACGCCATCACTCACTACCGCCAGCTGCGCGAGCTGACCATCGACGAGCTGGCCTATATGCTCCGGATGCTCGATCACCCGATCTCAGCCGACGCCCTTGCGGAGATGGAGCGATGCGCTCGCCCCGTGACCGTCGACGACCTCGTCGCGATCGCCTACGTGCTCGACACGACCCCCGCGGTGCTGCTGTCGCACATTCCCATCGACATGCCGGAACCAGAGGGGCCCCTGGCCACCGGGCTCCCCGGCGACGTCGACCAGGCCGAGCTCCGCGCCTGGCTCGAGGGGAAGACCGCACTCGACCGCGAGTCGCGGGTGAGCTGGTGGAAAGAGCGGGTCGCCCGCCTCAGGGTCCGGTCGGCGCACCACGAAGAACAGCTGCAAGGTGCGTACGCGGAGCTGCGTGAGCTCGGTGACCTAGCGCTCCAGGAAGCAGACGCCCTGCCGGTGGAGCGTCTTCAGTGGCGAGTTCAGGACGGCGAGCATGCGCTCAACCAGGTTGAAGTCGCAGTGGCGTTGACTGAGCGTCAACTGGACAACCTCCGAGAAGGCGCCTGACAGCTGAGTCCTGGCCAGTCAAAGCCGTCTATCCGTAGGCGGCTCTGACCGGCCTGCTGTCGTTAGGCGGTACACCTGGTACATCAATCAGTAATACTGATAGTAGGCTTGTGGATGCCTTCGTAAGTGCTGATGTACGAGAAGAAAGCTCGGAAGTCGATCAGGTGGTCCTCAAGGAGGCCAGCTGCGGCTCCCGGATGTGGTCGGGATCCGGGTCTCGAAGATGCAGTGTGGAACTGTGGAGCCGAGACGCTGGTCCCTGTGAAGAGGGCGCCACCTGGACACGCGGGCTGAACGAGGCGTGTGAAGGAGGGATCATGACTGAGGACCAGCCTCAGTTACCCGAGCAGCTGACACATTGCCATGCAACAGCATCACAGGCCGTGCCGCCGCGACCGCGGGTTCCACCCGTTGTCACGGCCGAGCAGTGGGCCGCCGGTTTCCGGCAGACGCATCACCGCGAGCCGACGATGTCCGAGCACCAGGCCGCCGTTCAGACTGGACTGATCGCTCTCGAGCGCCGGCCTCCTGATCCGTCAATGCAGCTGATGGCCGACGGAGCCAAGCAGGCCGTCAACGGTGCCCGGGGCTTCTTCAATACCAAGGTCGCGCCGGCTGTTGAGAACTCTGGAGCCAAGGAGTTCCTCGGCAGCCGTGTTGCCCCCACCGCGCAGGGCGCCGCGCGCTCGATGCAGCAGAGCACCTCGCTTCCGGGCCTGGCCAAGCTGAGGGTTGGCCACCTTCATCCATCCCGTCGCGGCGCTCCTGGCGATCATCTCACCGTTCATGCCGGTCGCTTCATCCATAGGCTTCTCGGTCAACTACTTCGGCGACGAGGTCGGCGGTGAGGGTGGTTTTCTGCTCTTCATCATCCTCGTGGTCATCGATGCCTCTGTCGTGGCAGTCATCCGCAAGGCGAACTGGCCCCCGCATCACCGCCGGGGTCGTCGGCATCGTCGCCGGCCTGATCGGCGTGATCGACGGTTTCGGGGCGGGCTCCGTCAGCGGTACCCGCTACGCCTCCGTCGGGGCGGGCGTGGTGTTCCTCGCGCCGCTGTCGGTCGTGATGTTGGCTGCTGCAGTCCTCGTCCTGCTGTCGCCGCGTCAAACACCTGCGCTTCCGCCGATGCCGAGTATGCCGCTGGTCCAACCTTCGCAGAGCTGACCTAAACCGATTTTCCAGGACGAACGAAAGAAGAACACCATGAACTCCACCAGGACCGCACGTGCGACGCGGACCAGGATCGCCGTGTCCGCCGCGGCCCTGGCCGCGGGTGCTCTCATGCTCACCGCCTGCAGCGGGAGAAGCGATGCTGCTTCCTCGCAGAGCCCCAGCAGCAGCCAGGATTCCAGCTTCGACGGTGCCTACATCTCCATCACCGACGGGGGGCGCGGCGGCATCGCCGCCATCGACGGCCACAAGATCACGTACATCAAGGCCACCGCAGGCGACCAGCAGTGCCAGCTGACCATGAAGGCCCTCGACGACGTCAAGCACGGCTCTATCGTCAAGGACGGCAAGACCGACAAGGGCCAGTACCAAGTTCTCTCGACCGGCACAATCAACGACAGCCGGACCAGTGTGCTCTGGGACGACGTCAACGGCTCCGACCAGACAGGCACTGACCCGGGAACCGGCTCGATCTCGATGTCGGACAGCCTGATCACGCTCGGGTACAGCTTCACCTATTCGATCGACCAGGTCCAGCTCATCCCCGCCGGCAGTGACCAGGCGAAGGCCTTGATGGCCAAGGACTGCGGCCAGCACAGCTAAACGTCGAACCACCCAGGCAGCACAGAACCCGTGGACATCACGTCCACGGGGTTCTGTCTCTTCTGTGACACCTACCTCTGGAGCTGCTGCGCCCGGTACTCCTCGCTCGTCTCAGGTGCCCGACCGTACTTCGGCGCTTGCTGCTCGACGAAATCTGCTCAGCCCACACGGCCGGCTGCCGGATCCTCGACCGGGCGACCACGAGAACACTGTGGCACTGATAACGATGTTGAGCAGACACCACTCGGCCAGCAGCGTTGTCAGTACCACAGGCAGACTGTCATCGATCGCCATGGTGGCCAGGACGACCAAGCCTGCGCTATTGACCAGGAGGCTGGCCACGTGCCCCTCGAACGTGCCGGACAGGCGCGGTTTCCGGCTACAGCATCCTGTCCACCGGGTCGACGCCGCCGAGCATCAACTGCACCGACGGGTCCGGCCCGTGCCGGTCGTCCGTGTCGCGGAGGGCCTGCTCGATCTCGCGGTGCAGCTTCGTCACGTTCGGCTCGAAGTCGGGGTGGGTGGGAATGACGAAGCACCCGGCCTCCATCGCCTCGACCACCTGCTCACCGACACGGTCGGCGTTCGCGCCGGCCGGATGTTCGCTCGTCGCCTCGGCCGCCGTCATTCCCGTGGACACGGTGCCCGGGCACAGAACGGAGACACGGACGCCGGTGTCCCGCAGTTCTTCACGCAGTGCCAGCGACAGGCCGACGCTGGCGAACTTCGAAGCGGAGTACGCGCCCACCCCCGGCACCGGCATAAGACCGCCCATCGACGCGGTGTTCAGGATGTGCGCACGGCCGCCCCGCTCCAGGAAACGGGGCAGGAAGACCGACGTCCCGAGGAACTGGCCGTCGACGTTCACCGTGAAGTGACGGCGCCAGCTCTCGAACGTCGTCTCGGTCAGCGGTGCGGCGCTGATGACGCCGGCATTGTTGACGAGGATCGAGACCGGGCCGAGGGCGGCCTCGGCGCGATCGGCGGCGTCGGCCCAGTGGTCCTCAGCGCTGACGTCCAGCTCGATCGCGACGACCGACCCGCCGGCCGCGCCGAGTTCTGCGGCGGCCGCCGTGACCTTGTCACCATCCCAGTCGGCGAGGGCGACCCGCGCGCCACGAGCGACGAGCGCTCGCGCGATACCCAGGCCGATGCCTGATGCCGCTCCGGTCACGAAGGCGGTCTCTCCACTGGGCCAGGTGGTGGTGGCTCCCAACTACGAGGGTGAACTTTGAGTGTGCCAGGCCACGATCACCTCCTGCGGCCGGCCGGCGACACCGCCGACTGCGGCGGATCTCGCGTGATTCACCCGCCAACCGCTCGTCGGCCCCCCACACGACTGGTCACAGACCTGCGGCACATACCCATAGCTTTCTGAGGATGCCGAGCCCCTTGCCATGCGTACGGCCGACGGCAACCTCTGCTTCGAGATCCGGAAGGTACCGGCGCAGCCGCCCTCTGGACGGTCGTGTTCGTCACTTCAGGGTGCGCCGGGGATTCGAACCTTCCGTAGGCTGCGAGCTGCAGAAGCGAGCGTTCAGTCCCACCAGTCGTTGCCGGTGTGCCACCGTCGCACCCACTCCTCAAAGCCCCATGTCTGGTCGCCGGGCGCCGGAATGGCCCCGACGTCGGCGACCATCCACACCTCTCCGCGGCGGTGGCCAGTGGTGAGCAAGAGCCAGAACGACTGCCCGTCCTCGGACCCGAGAACGACGGATCCCTTGTTGAACACGGCATCGATCCGCGGGTCCTCGGGGTCGACGTCTTCGTCGTCCTCCCAGCCCCAAGCGGCCTCCAGGGGAAACGGTTCGCCCGGCTGTCGCGGGCCGTGGGCGCTGCCGCCCGCCAGCCGGCCAGCACAGTCTCCGACCGCTCCAGGACTCCCGACCATGCCTTAAGCATCTGCCGCGCGCCCGCACCGACCGAGGGATCAGCCGTCCAGGGCTCGAGCCCGCGGCGAACCTCTGCATCGCGGTGCCGTGCCGCTTCCCACAGCACCCCCGCGTAGCCCTCCCAGGACCGCGGGCCCGCCTCCTGCTCCTCCAGCCTGCGCACCCGCCCGTCAGCCGCCACAACGGCGGCTGCTGCCCGCCACAGCGCCTCCTCGCCCGGCTCCACCCTCATCACCACAGGGAAACAGTGGCGGCACACGTGCCCGCAGACGTCCAGCAGCGCGAGCGGGCTGCCCGTCAGGTGCTGCGCGTGGCGGCAATGGCTCCGCCATCCTGCCGCCGTGGCAGGAACATGCCACTTCCCGCCGCCCGCACGCCCCAGGACCACGGTGATCCGCCGCAGGGGCCCGACGTCCACCCCGGCCGCCAACAGTTCCTTCTCCCGCAGCACCGGAAGCCCTCGGTTACGCCGCATGACAGCCCGCCCCCTTGTTGCCTATCCGCTCTCGTCGCTCACTGTGACACAGGCGCCCGACCGGCGTGCTCGGTTACCCAACGGCGTTACCCTCCCGGCAAGGACCGGCCCTGACGTGACGCGCGGTATGTAACGACGCCGCTTCCATGAGTGCCTTGCGAGGCTCAGCCCGCTCGTGATGAAGCCGTCGCGGAGACGGCGGCGCGCGTCGACTGGCGCACGAAGCTGGTCAGTTGCACCTCATTGGACGGAAGCGCGAGAGCGGGCCACGGCCCCTTCACGCGCCGCCTCCTGGCTGCGCGAGCCTCGTTCACCGGGGGCGCCAGTATGCGTGCGTCTGACGTACGTCAGCGTCGATCACATCGCGCAGGAGCTCGCGATCGTCTGCGGGTAGGTAGCCGCCGAGGAGGTTCGCGGACAGCCGGTACGCCTCGGCCAGCTGTGGATCGCCGGCCGCGAGGACGCTGGAGAGCAGCGGTTCGTCCCGCTGTGACGCCGCATCCACCAGGGCGATCAGGCGCTGCCGCTCCTGGTCCGTCATGTCGGGCAAGGCGGAGCCCAGTTGTCCTTTCAGGGTGGCCCAGGTGAGGGTCTGCTGGGCGCGGGCTACCCGCTTCAGAGCGCCGCGCACCGCCGCGGCCGCCGCGGCGAGGGTTTCGTCCGACAGGCCTGCGGCAGGGCGCGGGAGGTGCCGTGAGGGCGCCGTCTCGTCCACGGCGTACTTCTCCCTCAGCGCCCGGATCTGCCGCAGAAGTCTGCCGGTCACGGCACCGTCAGCTGCGGTCACGGCGTCTTGGAGCTCGCGGAGCTTCTCCTCGCGGCGTCTGGGCGACATGTGCGTCTGCTCGTGCTCGGCCACCAGACGCCGAACCCTCAGCACGGCTGCCTGCTGCTGCCGCCGCGCGCGTGCATCGGCCGCGCCGGACCGAGGCGGCAGCACCGCTCCTGCGCGAGGCGGGGCCGGAGCAAGTCGGCCGAGCGCCTGGCGCCGACGGGCGGCCGTGTCCGGCGCCGGCTGGTGGTTCTTCTCCTGAAGGAAGAGGCGAGCTTTCTGCAGCATCTGCAATTCGGCGTCGCTGGCACCGCGCCGGGTCAGGGCGGTGGCCCGCTTGTAGTGCTCGCGCACATCCCAGGCACGCTTCTCGTCCACGGCGCGCTCCAGGTCCGCGAACACACGCTGCTGGTAGCCCATATGACCGTCCAGCCACGTGCGGGCTTCGGTGAGGGCCTGCTGGGCTTGTGTCCGTGCGTGCGGCTCCAGGGACTCAAGGAAGGAGTCACTGCCTTCACAGAGCCGGCGGACGTGCTCGACCGTGCCTGACCGCTGTGCCGATTCCAGGCCCCGGATCAGTCGCGTGACCGGTTCTGGCAGCGGCTGCGTGCGCAGGGGAGGAGCTGCCGGAAGCTCCTTCAGGATCCGCTGCGCGGCCTCGGTGACAAGTCCGTCTGCCGTCCACCCGCAATCCGCCAGGGGCACCCATTCCGTGGGGCGGGCGAGGCTCTCGGTGCCGATCCAGACCCGGCGGTCCGTCCCTTCGCTCTGCACACGCACCCGGTACACGTACCGGCAGCGAGAGAGCGTTCCAGGCTCGAGCGGGACACCGGCTGCGAGGATCGGGATGCCGCCGTTCCAGGCCGGGCGGACTCTCCCGTCGAGATGAACGCTGAACTGCCGTCCGCCGTCCAGGTCGACGTCCAGGGCGGAGCCGATCGGGTCGGGATAGGAGAACCGGGCCGCTCGCCCGTACTTCGCCAAGGACGTCTGCAGCGCGCCCTTCACGTACAGGTGGTCGGCACTCGACTCGCCGACACCGCGACGCCGGCACACCGCCTCGCCCCCGTGCTGCCCGGCGGGAAAATGCTGGAAGTGGCACTGCCTGTCGACGTACAGCTTGTCCGCCAGACGAGCCCCACACCCTCCGAGCAGCAGGCCGCACCAGAAGGAGTCACCGCGGTGACGCCGCCGGAACGCATCCAGCTCGATGGCCGCTACGGGCAGAACCACCGGCACGTCCGAATACTCGTTGCCGATCACCGCCGTCTGCACAAGCCGTGAGTCACGCACCAGCGCCCCCAATCCCCGCTCCCCACAATAATGGCGGCCCGGACGGTGGCGGGGACGAGCGCGGTGAGCAGGCGCCGTCCGCCGGCGATGGAGGCCGCGCCGATCCCGCCGCCGGAACGACGAGGGACGCCAAGGACGTAGTGCCGGGTCGACGGACGACGAGTGCCTGCTACGCGGGTGTTCGCCGAGCTGTAGGACGAACACCCGTGGGCGGGCTCGGCGGATTCGGCTCAGCGTCCTAGGGCCCGGGGGCCGCCGCCCTCGCCGATGCCGTCTGTGCTGCGGTCGCGGAGCTTGTGGACGCGGTCGATCCAGGTCTGCATGAATGCCTCGGCCCCGCCCTCCTCGGCCCCGGGCAGCGACAGCAGCCCCTGTCCGGAGTCGGTCTGTTCGTCGATCAGCTCCTCCAGCCAGGCGGCGACCGCGGCGAGCTCGGGGAACAGGCACATCGCGAGCGCGTGGGGAACACCGGACGGATGGGCCATCTGAGGGACGAACTGGGAGACGACCAGGGCGAACCCGGACTCGTCGACCCTCGCCCGCAGGCGGGCGAGGAAGGGATTGTCGGGCATCAGCAGCCCGTGCATCACATACAGGAAGCCGGTCAAGGCGAGGATCCGTGCCACACCGCGGGCCGCGGCCATCTCCTCCTCGCCGGCCGCCTGGAGGCGGGCGAGCGAGTCGACCAGCGCCCCCGCCTCGACCCAGCTCTCCAGGGTGCCCTCGTCCTCGGCCCGGCGAGCGGACTCGGCGACCGGCCCCCAGTCCACGCCGGGCATCAAAGCGGCGAGCGCCTCGACGAGCACCTCGCCACCGACCTCGCCGACCCCCATCCCGGAGGCTGCCACCAGGTGCACCGCTGCGCGCCGCCTCCCGCGCTCTGTGCCCCGCTCCCACGCGCCCTGGGGATCCTCGACCACCAGCCGCCTCACGTCGTCCGGATGCGGCAGTCCGGCCGGACCTCGCCCGACCACCCGCCCGGCCTCGGCGTAGAAGGCGTCCTGCGCCTCCTCGCCTCCGCGGCCGGCGATACGGGCCTGCAGCACCAACTGCTGCGCGTGCGAGCGGCCCATCGCCCATACCAGCGCCTCCCGCACGGCCGACCACGGCGGCTCCGGCACCGCCAACTGCCCAAGCCCGGTGGGAAACCCGGCCTCGGCGTACCAAGCGATCACCGTCCACCGTAGATCCCGCCCCGGCCGCGCATGCCGCCCCAGCGCCGCCGCGACGGCCAGCGTCTCCTCGGCGAGCACCGACACCGAACCGCGCCCCCGCCCCAGCCACCGCCGCGCGTGCCCGGGCAGCAGCCCCGCCGCCCGCCACCGCTCCAGCTGCGCCCCCGACACCACCATGCCCGCAGCCGCCAGACGACCGATCAGCTCACGGTCCGCCCCACCCGGCACTCCTCTGACCACCCGCACACTTTAGAACCCCGCGAGGTACAGAAAGCACGCATTGCCGTACCCGGTGAACTGAGCAGGACACCAACGCCGCACGGTCCCTACCCCCGGGACCGACCTGCCAAGGAGCCTTGCTCATGCCCACCCGCCACCGATGGCCCGCCCGCACCACAACCGCCGCTGTGCTGCTCCTGGCCCCCACCGCCGCCGCACAGCCCTCGCCTATGCCGCCGCCGCGCTCCTGCTGCTCCTGGCCCTCACCGCCGTCCTCGCGCTCGGCGCCGCCTACGCACCGCGCCCCGCCCACCGGACCGCCGCCCGCCACACTCTCCACCTCCTCCTGCGCCTTGCCCCCTGGTATCCCGACGGCCGCAGAGAGCGGGCGCGGGGCGAGTGCTTCGCCCGGGGAAGCCGTCACTGAGGTACACGGCAGCCCCCTGCGAGGAACCCGTCCCGCTGCCGTGCACGTGGCCGGAGCTGGAGCGCGTCGCCGGGATCGACCCCGGCCGGCCCTGAGTCCGCAGGATCACCCGGTGCCGGTATCGGTGGGAACCGGGATACGGCTCGGGTTGCCCCGCCGGTCCGGGGGACGAGAGCGATCAGATCGGTGCGCAGCACAGCAGCCTCGATCCGGCTGGCGACGTTCTCGCCGCAGAAGCCGCCGACAACGGCCTGCTGCGCGTCTCCGCCGGGGGGTGCACCAGTTGGGAGAAGACCGTAGCCGTTGCGGTTGGCCTCGGCAAGCACGGACGTGAGCGGGGCTGTCTCATTCTCCGGCCGTCGCCGCAGTCAGCAGGCAGGAAGGGCCCGTACCCGGTCTGCGGCCGCGCGCTGCGGCAGATCATGCGCCGCCACCGCAACGAGATCCCGCCCGGCCTGCTCCCGCCGACCCGCACGCGCGCCCGAGCAGCTGTCGGTCGGCGCCTACCGGCTGTCAACGCGCCGCCCCTGAGATCACCCGCCGTCCGGGGCCGGGTGCCGGGCGGCCTTCTTCACGCCGGCCTCCACCTCGGTGCGCGACTGCCCCTCCGCCGCGGCGTGCTCGGTGACGGCGGCCTGGACGTCGCGGGCGAGGTCGCGCCAGGCACGCCACGCGGTCTCATACGTCTGGGTCTGCTGCTCGCTCCACGGCTGCGCGGTGGGCGGCCCGTACTGATCGCGGAGCTGCTCGACCTGCGCCTGCGCCTGGCCGGCTGCGCGCTGCATCTCCACGAGTTCTTCGAAGGTATGTGCCACGCGCGGATCCTAGGTGAGGCGACGCTCAGAGGCTGCGCAGCACGGCGACCACCTTGCCGAGGATGGCCGCGTTGTCGCCGGAGATCGGGGAGTAGGCCGGGTTGTGCGGCATCAGCCAGACGTGGCCGGCCTCGCGGCGCAGACGCTTGACCGTGGCCTCGCCGTCCAGGAGGGCCGCGACGATGTCGCCGTGGTCGGCTGAGTCCTGGCGGCGGACCGTGACGATGTCGCCGTCACAGATCGCACTCTCGATCATGCTGTCGCCTACGACCCTCAGGCCGAACAACTGGCCGTCGCCCACGAGGCGCCGGGGCAGAGACAGAACGTCCTCGACAGCTTCCTCGGCAAGGACCGGTGCGCCTGCGGCGATCCGGCCGACCAGGGGGACGCTGGCAGACTCCGGTGCGGCGGTGGCCGGTGCCTGGGGATACTCGGTGGCCCAGCGGTGCCGGACACGGTAGGCGCGGGGGCGGCGCGGGTCACGGACCAGAACGCCTTTGCGTTCCAGGGCCGTGAGCTGATGCGCCACGGACGAGGTGCTCTTGAGCTGGACCGCCTGGCCGATCTCGCGCAGCGAGGGCGGGTATCCCTTGCGGGCGACGGTTTCTTCGATGCAGGCGACGATGGCCGCTTGGCGGTCGGTGAGCCCGTCGGGGCCAACGCGGACTCCCGGCGGGCGTCCTAGGCGACCTGCGATTTCGGTGGCATGCATCTCGTACTCCCCCGTGACGGGATCTTGCTGGTGGGAAGGTAACCCGTCAACCACATCGAAGGGAACACTTTTTCGATAACTAACTGTGCGATGTGCACTCCGCTGGGTAGCACTCGGAGTGCAGTGTCGGACCGCGCTGAAGACTTCAGCAGAGCGCAAAAGCTCGTCACCGGTTCGATGATCATCTCGGACATGGGGTGCGGCGCTTTCGTCCGTCTGGTGGTCACCGGGGCAGCCAGCGGCCAGGTCTGGTTCGACACCCTCGCGACAGACGACACGCTGACACCAGGGCCGGCCTTCGGGGACTGGTACCAGGCGTGGGAACGTCAGCGGGCCCCAGGCGCTCAGGTGTGACCACGTCATCGCTCAAGCCCCGCCGAAGGCAGATGAGACCGCAGGCCAGTTCGAGAAGGACCTGGTGGGATCGGTTGCCCGAGGCAGGTGGGGTCGATGGACAGCGGCAGAGGCCGCAGGACAGACCCGAGCACGGACGTACGGGGTGGGGGAGTACGGCAGCCTGCCCCAGGCCCGCGTCTCCCTCGTCGACGAGACCACGAGCGCCGTGGTGACGGCCTGGCCCAAGGAGCCGTGACCGCCTGACCGGGCAGGCGGTCACGGGCACGGGACGTAGGCCCTGCGCCCTACACGCCGGAAGGGTCCGTCTCGTCTCCGGTGTGGTCGAATCCGTGCAGCACCGGCGTGATCTCCTGCGCGGCCCCGCACAGCGTGCACAAGGTCGTCGCCGGGTTCTCCGCGACGTCCAGGGCGCGCTCCAGGTCCAGGACCGGCGCATCCTGCGGCGCCTCGGTGCAGTCGGGGGCGTGCAGGACGCGTCGGCCGGGGCCGCGCCTGACACGGATCTTCTGCACGACCCAGCCGGTGGGCCGGCGCTCTCCGAGGATCTCGCGCACCGCCGAGGGCGGGGCCGGCGCTTCCAGGCGGTCGGTGGGTACCTGGTCGTAGTCGACGCCGTCGACCGGCCGCACATGCTCCGGGGCGCGGACCCATACCCGGTACTCCGCGGCCCGCACTGTGCCGTCCTCGCTGCCCTCGTAGGACGGCAGGCCGACGAGGAACACCCAACCGGTCTCGGTCTGCCGCCGCCTCCACAACCGCGCGGCGATCTCCTGCTCGGGATGCCCCAGCACCGGGTCCGCGGGCAGCACGACCCGCACCGGCACGGGGCCGGGCGCAGCAGGGGCAGGGGGAGTCGTCACGTTCCCACCGTACGTAGTCGGAACTGGACCGCTCCGCGGCCGGGCTCATCGCCGAAGTCGGCGCCAGCACGACCCGGCGCGCATCCGTGTCCGTCACCCGGCTGCGGTGAGAGGCGCGAGTCAGGCGTCCAGTATGCGTGCCACCCAGGCGTTCCGTGCGGTGACGGCCGCCTGGGCGACCGCGGTGTGCGGCGCCGTCATGTCGAATCCGTGGAACCCGCCGGGCCAGACGTGCAGCTCCGCCTGCCCGCCGTCCCGCCACAGGGCCGTCGCGAAGGCGACGTCCTCGTCCCTGAAGATCTCGGCGGAGCCGACTTCGATGAACGTGGGCGGGAGCCCGGACAGGTCCGCGGCCCGCGCGGGCGCTGCGTAGACGGAGACGTCCTCGGTCCCGCGGCGGTCGCCGAGAAGGGCGGTCCAGCCCATGAGGTTGCTGCTGCGGTCCCACACGCCGATGCCGTCGAACTGGGCCGAGGACGCGGTCTGGTTCCGGTCGTCGAGCATCGGATACATGAGGACCTGACCGGCCAGGGCCGGTCCCTTCCGGTCGCGGGCGAGCAGGGCGGTGCCGGCTGCGAGTCCGCCGCCCGCGCTGGGGCCGGCGATGATCAGCCGGTTCGGGTCGATGCCGAGCTCGTGCGCGTGCTCGGCCGTCCACAGCAGTCCGGCGTAGCAGTCCTCGACCGGGTAGGGGTCCGGGTACTCCGGGGCGAGCCGGTACTCGACGGTGACCAGGACGGCGTCGTGCTCCAGCACCCACGGGATGCACTGGCCGAGCGCCGCGAACCGGTTGCCCGTGACCATCCCGCCGCCGTGCGTGTTGTAGATCCCCGATCCGGTCCCCTGGTGGTCGCGCCGGGCGATCACCGAGACCGTGATGTCGTCTCCCCCGAACCCCGGATCGCGACGTCACGCCTGGTCAGGTCATCGGCTGCGAGCTGTTCATCCGTTATCTCCGCCGGGTCCGCCTCGCGCAGCTGCGGGATCATCTCGGCGGTTATGGTCGGGGGGAACTGGTCGGCCAGAGCGGCGAGCACAGCCTCCAGCTCCGGGTCGTACGGGGGGCGGGGAGAGTGCACCGACATGGTGTCTCCTTTCTCCGGAGCCGCGTGCACGCGGCGGGGGGAAACAGGGGGAGGGTTCGGGGCGTGACGCGAGCGGCGGCAACGGCGTGCGGGCTGGGCTCGGCCGCGAGGGTTCAGCGGGCGCTAGAGTCTGCGGCTCGTCGTGATGCCGCACAGCGCGCAGCATCTCGCCGACGAACACCACGGTGGCCACAGCCGCCGTGGTGTTCAATGCCAGGTCGCGGGTCCCCTTGATCCACTATCGCGCCGAGCGCCACCAGCCGCGCGGGAACTCGTCGCGAAATTTCGATCCGAGCCTCATGCTCTTCCTTCTCCTCCTGCCAAGGAAAAGACAACGCACCCGGTGAGGACGATGGCAATGGTCGTCCTCACCGGGTGCGTCAGCCCTTCACGCTCGCCCGATCAGTCCTGCGGCTTCTCGCGCCGGCCCTGGCGAAGACCACCGGCCGGCCGTTGCTGCGGCTCTGAAGTCTCCACGCTCTGAGGGGCCGGATCGGCAACCCGGCGCGGAAGGGGACGCGGAGCCGGAGCCTGCCGCGGCGAAGGAGCCGGAGCAGGAGTCGACGTCCGCGGAGCCTGAGCCCGCGGGACGGGCGTCTGGGGCGGTGTCGTCGTCGACACCTGGGTCGAACTCGGCTGACGCGCTGCCTGCGTCCGAGCTGGAGTGCGCGCACCAGGCGCAGCCAGAGTCTGACCCCAAACCGGAGCGGCCACGGGACGAGGAGCCGACGTTCCGGCTCCCAACCGCTTAGGAGCCGGGGTGTCCTGGGCGGAGCGCGTCGGACGCGTGCCCGGCGCGGCCGGCCGCCCGGAAGCAGGAACGGGAACGAGACCAGGAGTAGCGCCGCTGAAGCGTTGCGGTGCAGCCTGCTGATTCTCGCTCAAGGAGCTCTGCTGGCTCGGGGCACCCGTACCGAACTGCGTCGGGCCCGTCTCGTCAGCGACAGCCTTTCTGCTGGTCGGGACAGAACCAGAGCCGTCGCCGCTGCTCTGCCCCTGAGCGTCGCCACGAGAGCTCGGCGGCTCCGTGTCCGAGGCCAGAACCTCGCCGCGGATGACCTTGTTGCCGTCCGAGGTGTACCCGAGGTTCGACAGGCCGCCGTGGTTGCGTAGATTCTGTGCCGTCTGCTTGTCCGAGTGCGAGCTGCCCGCTCCGCCACTGGTCAGCTGCAGCGGACCGCCCTTGTCGTCGGGGCCGTCACTCTGGCCGGACGCACCCAGGGCACCAGCAGGACCGCTGCCGCCCGGCAGGGCCTTGGCGCCGTCACCGCCGCCGCCACCGCTGCCAGGACCACCGTCTAGTGCCGGGCTGTTCGGATCGCCCCCACCCTCTCCGCCGCCCTCCAGGGCCAGTGCCTGGTTGCCCGCGGTCAGCACCGTGGCGTCGCCGTTCGTGCCGCCGGCGTTCGTCGACGCCGTCTTGCCCGTGGGCTTGCCCGTGGGCTTGCCCGTGCTCGGAGACGCCGGGCCGCTGGTCTTGCTGTTGAACCCGTTGGCGAGCTTGTTGCCCAGGGCCATACCCGCGCCGGCCCCTGCACCTGCGGCCAGAGCAGGCATCAGCCCACCCTTGTCCGGCTTCGGCGCGGTGTTGGTCTCCAGGAACTTGTCCACAAGCTTGGTGACCACCTCGTCCATCGCCTGCAGCACTGTCTTGCGGACCCGCAGCAGAGCGAAGGTGATGCCCATGATCAGCAGCGAAGAGATGAGCGTCAGGATCACCACGATGGTCCCGCCGAGCGCAGCGCTGCCCCACAGGCCGCCGGGGCTCATGAAGCTCGACACGGGCCCGGCAATGACGTCCGGGACCGAGATCAGGAACTCTCCGACGAACTGGTAGATGAACAGCGTGACGAGGACCTCCAGGATCAGCGCCATGGAGTAGACGATTACCTTGGCGATCGCGGCCATCGCGCCCAGCGTCGCGAACGGCACGGCTGCCACGAGGCCGAAGGTCCTCTTGACCGCGCCGGCCAGCATGCCGATGGCGTACCAGAAGCCGAGCAGGACGATGGAGCCCAGGACCGTGGCTGCGTTGGACCAGTACATGAACTTCGCCGGTCCCGTGCCCACCTGGCTGACAGCCATGTGGTTCTCGCGGGTGAACCCGCTGGTGGCGTTGTTCGAGCTGTACATGTTCAGCGAGCTGGGGCTGAACCCGGTGTTGAGGTAGTTGTACGCCGCCAGAGGAGACAGGTTGCAGGAGGAGGGCGTCTTGCCCACCGTGAAGCCGCAGTTGCTCTTCGTCCCGGTCGTCGTGAAGACCGTCGAGTCCTTGCCGGGACGAGAGGAGGTCAGGCCCGTGCCGTCGGTCGAGATCACCGGGTGATCGGCCGGCTTCGGCCCCTTCTCCTCACCGAACCCCTCCACGTCGCCGTAGCTGCTCTTGTCGACGAACCAGCTCTTCTTCACGTCCGCGCTCTCGTCGAGCTGCGTGATCGAGCTCTTGATTCCGGACTCGAAGTCGGAAGCTGCGATCTCGTTGCTGGCGATGTACTTGCCGATGATCCCGAAGGTCGAGAACACCGCCTTGAAGTCGTCCGACGCACCGGTGTCGACGGAGACCGTGCCGTCCTTCCAGGCTGACTGGGCGTCGTTGGCCTTCGTGCCGATGCTGATGCCGTTGAACGTCGCTCCGTGGGACTGCTTGTTGATCGCCAGCGCGCTCGTGCGAACCGACATCATCGCGTCAGAGCTGGCCTGGTCGCCGTTCCAGGAGACAGTGGCCTGGTCCGGGATTCCGAGGCGGTCGTTCATCATCCACGCCTCGAAGTCGACGTAGGTACTGAGCACGACGCGCGTCGGACCGGCATGCTGGCCGAGAACCGAGTTGTCGAACTTGTCGAGCACACTGGTGTACATCGACCCGATGAGCGGCAGGCCGACGCCGATGAAGACGACACGCACGATGAGCTTCTTGATCGCCGAGCCGCGGTCCATCTTCTTGAACATGACCAGGCCGATGAGCAGGAAGCCGGTGAAAATCGGCACGAGCGCCTGCCACGAGATGTCGACGAGCAGGCCGTACCAGCCGCTGATCCAGTGCTGGAGGCCCGAAAGCGCGCCGCCTCCGGTGTCACCTCCCGTCATCCCGTCGGCGAATGTCGGATTGACCGCCCTGACCGCCTGGTAGAACCACATGAAGGGGTTGATGAGCTTCAGGAACTGGAGGATGACGTAAAATAGCGTGCCGACCGCCAGCGCCAGGGCGTAGAGGACCCAGATGACGGAGCCTCCGATCACGCTCACGATCTGTCCGCCGATGCCCGAGGACATCGTGTCCAGGCCGAGGTCAGCGTTCGCCGCCCCGAAGTGCGCGTAGTCGAGCATGCCCGAATACTTCGCGTTGCTCTTGTCGTCTTTCGCTGCCAGTGTCTCGTACGTGACGGTCTGCGAGGACCCCGATACCTCGGCGAAGAACCAGCCCACGATGTTGCCCAGGCTGAAATCCGGGTCGGCGTAGCCGAGCATAGAACCGCCCGAAGCAGGACTGCTCGTGACCGGCTTCCAGTTCTTGTGCATGCCCTTGTCGTTCGACGGCGAGTTCTTCTCGCTGAAGTACGAGCTCGCGTTCGAAGCCAGTTGGTAGAGGCTGTAGTTGTCGCGTTCCTTCTTGTCGTCCGCGGACGCCGGCGAAGAGGTCGCCACCATGAGGACCGGCACGAACAGCGCGGCCAGGAGCCCGAGGGCGAGCCCGCGCGCGAGCCTGCCTTGGCGGGCTCCATCACCGCCGTGGCGGGCCCAGGAACGCATCCGCGCCACCGCCGTGATCGTCCTATTCCTCGCCTTCGTATCGGTGCTGACCTCACTCATGCCTTGACCAGCTTCTTCGGCTTGAGCTTCCACGCTGGCCGCCTTGCGCCGTCCTCGGGCTGCTGCAGGCTCTTCTTGCCGTCGCGGCGCTTGCCCCCGTCGCTCTGGCCCGCGCCAGTCTCGCCGTCGCCGCCCTCGCTGTTCTTCCGGATGCTGGTGAGGTTCGCGCCCGGTGCCGGCTTGTGCTGCAGGATCGCGTCCATCCGCGTCGCCTCTTCGGCCCTTGCCGCCTCCAGGCGGACCTGCCTGCGCTGGGCCTCGCGGTAGGGGTTGATCCCCAGTGCCAAATCCAGGTGGAAGACCACGTTGGAGACGCCCCGGCGCAGGTACGTGAGGTTCTCGCCCTTGGTCGTGATGAGTTGGGCGAGGTCCGGCGGAATCCGCTGGTGCAGCTGTTTCTGGTACTCCGCCACCGTGCCGTCGCGCATCGGGCCGAAGAGCGTGTAGTCCGCGGCGTCGAACTTGTTGAAGTCGCTGTCGGCCAGCATCGTGTCGACGTCGTTGTAGCTGTAGACCACCCGGCCGCCGCGCTCGTACATATGGTCGAACTGGTCCTTGATGTACTTCTTCACCCGGTCGTCGATGTGCTCGGTGCCGTGGATGATTACCGTGTCACCGAGCCCCAACTTGCCGACGGCGAAGCCGACGATGTTCACCAGTTGCGCCATCGCCACGCCCTTGCCGCGGCGCATGAGCCGCGAGAAGTCGTAGACCACGCGCCGCGAATCCCGGACCCCGTCCACGGCCGAGGCCGTGTGGTTGTTGAACAGGTCGCCGTTGGTGCTCAGCATCGCGTTGGCGATACCCCTGAGCACGTTGTAGGCGCGCAACTGGTCCGGGTCGGTCTTGCTAGAGTTCAGCAGTGCCTTGTGCGCGGTTGCCACGTAGGAGACGAACATCTGAAGACGCGGCACCTGGGTGTGCGGGATGTTCACCACGCGCAGGCGGTGGCGCTGTTCCTTGGCGTTGTGCCGCCACATGCCCTGCTCGATGTAGAAGTCGGTCGCGGTGTCTTCGAGGGCGCTGCGGATGATCGAGCTGTTTGCTCCGTCGCTGGTCTCGTAGAGCTGCTCGAACATCAGCTTGAGCTTCTCCATCTGGGCGGAGAAGACTGTCAGCTCGTCCTCCTCCGCGCCGAACATCTCGAACATGTTCACGTCGCCCTGATTCAGGTCCACGCGCGAGGTGAGCCGCTCGAACTTCGGACCGAGCTTGTCGAGGTTCGCTCCGTCGAGGATGAGGTGGACGACCTGGCCGTTGTTCAGCAGCGCCGCCTGAGAGATCTTCGAGCACCACATGTTGGCCACCCGCTGGCGGTCGAGGTACTCGCTGAGCGTGGCGTCGGCGACGATCGCGTGGTGGTCGTAGGCGTTGACGTCCATGAGCACGGCGCTGTTGTTGACGTCGCCGACCATGTAGCCGACGTACTCGCCGCCTCGGTCGTTGAGGCCGTTGGTCACCAGCGAGTACGAGCCGGCCAGCTCGGTCGAGGTGAAGTGGAAGCCCTTGCCCTTCTTCTTCTCGTTGTCCTTCCACAGGCCCGAGAGCTCCTGACGCTGCTCGCCGGCGTAAGGCGCAGCCTTCAGCGTGCCGAATCGGTCGATGTACAGACGCGTGACCCGGTCGATTGTGTCGTCCAGGGTCGCCAGATCGGGGGCCTTGAGGAAGAGCCGGTTGTGCACCGAGAGGTAGCTCGCACCGTCCTGGATCTCGCCGATCGTGATCCCGAGGTCACCGGAGATCTTCGCGGCCTTGCGCTTGGAGGAGGTCGTGCCCGTCTCCTCCTGCTCGTTCGCATCCAGCCGGTCCAGCTTCTCCGACTGCTTGGTGTACGAGTCGATCCACTTCTCGTCCATCCGCTTGACCTGCTCAAGCACGACGGCGGTGACCCGCTCGTCCAGGCCGTCCGGGATCCGGTCGATACCCCAGAAGACGGCGAAGTTGTCGTGCGCGGCGTCGTCATGGAAGTAGGCCAGGATGCAGGCGACCGAGCCGTCGACCTCGAAGTAGTCGGAGCGGAAGAGGTACTTCTCCTTCGGCTTCAGCGCGAGCAGGTGAGGGTATGCGTCGAACGTGCCCTGGAGGTGCTTGACCTCCCGGCGGCGCTGCCACCAGTTCTTCTTCGGCTCGGCGGCCTCATCGGCTGCGCCGTCCGCCGGCGCAGTGTCCTGCACGCCCTCAGCCTGAGCAGCACCGTCCGCGCGCGGATCATCGACCACAAGCTCCGCGGTCTCATTCGTCTCGTCAGGCTTCTTTCCCGGAATGCCGAGCTGCGCCCGGACTTTCGTCATCAGCGCCATAGTGTCCTTCGTTCGTTCCTCGTCGTGGTGGCCGGTCTGGCGCTGGTCAGTTCAACGACGCCTTGAGATCGAGCAGTTCGTCGTCGATGCCCTGGTAGAAGACCCGGAGCATCGGCAGGGCCTCCTTGCGGTCGAGCATCGTGGCTTCCTTGATCATCAGAGTCGAGCCGCCGACCTCGGCCTGGAGGACCTGGTGCCCCTTGCGCAGTGCGTCGGCGTTCTTGCCCTTGAGTAGCAGGTACTGGTGGATCGAGGTGAACTTCCCGCCCACGTGCTGCGTGAGAATGTCGTATTGCTCGTTCTGCAGCTCGATCAGATCGGGATCGCGGACCTGCAGGGCCTGGTTGCGCCGTTCCAGGTTCGCCACCTGGTGGTAGACCCGCTGCGGCTCCTTCGTCGTGATGAAGCTGTGCTCGCAGGCCGTCTCGACCTTGCGCCAGAAAGAGTCGACCCGGTCGAGGATCCCGACGCGGTCCTCGTCGAAGAGCAGGTAGCTAGCCGAGCCGACGACCAGGTAGACCCGGCCTTCCCCGCCGTCGGTGAAGCGGATCAGCCCGTCCTCGTCGATCCCGTCGATGCCGACGATCGAGTAGAAGTCCGTGGGGTTCGAGCTACGACGGGTGAAGACATGGCGGGCCTTCGGCGGCAGATAGGCCAGGAAGGCTGGTACGCGCATGATGCGCAGCTCCTTCGTCTTCATCAGCCCGCCGAAGTAGGCGATCGCCGCCAGTCCCCAGAGGACGAAGAACGTGATGGCCGCCGGTCCCGAGCTCGCGACGAACGTCGACGTGCTGAACCACAGCAGGGCGAGGATGCCGCCGCCGAAGAAGAGCAGTTGCTTGATCGGGGAGGGCTTGGCCGCCCAACCTCCCTTGCTCAGCGTGATCTCGTGGTCGAGGAAGCTCCTGTTCAGCGAACTCGGCACCTTATAGGACAGTTTCGCCATGAATCTCTCATCTCCCCCTGCAGCCCCAATGGTCATTGCTTGCTCTATCGAAAAGCCCCTCATGTGTGAGGTGCGCGGATGGCATCCTATCTTAGATAGGCCATTCAAATCGAGGGTAAAAGAGGCTTGAATGGCGACACCTAATGACTCGGACCTGCTAGTCCGAGCCATCGGGGGTCGTCTGAGCGGCTGACAGATCAGTAGCGCCGCGGGGCAGAGGCGCTCAGCCCATCGCTACCGCCTCGAAGAGCGGAACGTCGTCGCCTAGGTCGAGCACGACCAGCGCATTGGCTGAGTCGTCCTGGTCGAAAATCTCCTGACGGACCGGCATTCCGTCAAACACTGCCCGCTCCGAGTGAGGGAAGTGGTAGTCGACGACGCACAGCGCGTCTCGCTGGCCGGATCGAGCACCAAGAACACCCGTGCGGTGTGCATGCACCTGCTGCGCCTCGCGCGCGTACGCCAGTTCGCGCGACCTTCAGTGGTGTGACGAGTGTGTCGCGCGCCAGGCATGTGCGTCCCGCCACGGGGAACACGATCCTCCCCCGAGCGGGGCGCATGGACCTTTGTCCTGGCAGAGCACACGGTCCGGGCGAGTGGGTGTGCGAGCAATCTGGTGATGCGCGAGGCTGGACGAGACGGCCACCGGCGGCCCGATTGGGGTCCGCCTGGCACCGCCACCGGGACTTAAACCCGGGGTGACCTTACCTCCCGCACCGGCCTGGAGTTCGATTACCTTGCCGGGCTGGAGACGGGCCGGGTCTGGGTGGACCGCCGACAACCCGATGCGTCCGCCGGCGTGGTGCTGGAGGAGCTGGCGGAGCGGACCCGGGCTATCGCACGGGCCGCTGCCGCGGGTGACGAGCACCATTCCGCGCTCGCGTTGATCGAGGCGGCCGACCGCGCCGCAACCTGGCCAGTTCGGAAGCGGCCGGGCGCCCCGCGGAGAGGCGTGGCGGGACAGGGGTCAAGCGGACAGGACTTCCGCGAAGTCGCGTGCTGCTCTCTCGCCGTGATGCTGTACCGGGATCGAGCGGTACAGATCCAGCGCCCGGCGGTGGACGAGCCCGGTGCGGTAGGCCACCGGCAGCTCTGCCAGGACAGCGACCGCCCGCTGGCACGCCTCCTGGGTGTTGCCGTCGCGATGGACGCAGGCCGCCGCGTCGATCCGCAGTAAGGAACGTGTCATGGCGCTCGTGGGCGCGGACAGCTCTAACGCCCGCTGCTGGCTCTCCTGGGCCCGCCGGGTGTCGCCGAGCGCGGTCAGCGCGTGCGACAGGTGCACGTGGTGCTTCTGCTCGCCGTGGGTGAGCCACGTGTCGGCTCGTTCAGTGGTGTCGAGCCGGTCCATGCAGGCGTCGGCGGCTGTGAGGGCCTGGCGTGCCTCGTTAGGCTGGTGGGACAGGGCGTAGGCGCGGGCGGCGACGGCCACCGACAGGGTGGCCGCAGCGGTCGGCCGATCCCCGGCGAGGCGGCGGGCCCGCTCCGCGAGGGCGGCAGCGGCCCGCGGCGCCCCGTAGTTGATGGAGACCATCGCCTCGCGTGCCAACACCCACGCGTGGAGCTGGGTATCGCCGGACTCCTGGGCGGCCCTGGCGGCAGTGGCGAACCACCCACGCGCTTCCGCCCGGGCGCCGAGGTCGTGGAGCACGATGGCCACCATGCCGCCCAGCTGACCCGCGGTCCGGCACACGCGGACCCGCGTCCCGATCGACTGCGGGCTGTCCAGGAGAGAACCCAGACCGGCGAAGTCGGCTACCAGGTCGGCCAGGACCCGGGCGGGGGGCTGCCCGCCGTAGCCGTAGCTGTAGGTTTCGGCCGCCGCTTCTAGGTCGGTCAGTTCGGCCGGGGTGCTGTTCGCGCTCAGGGCGATGTCGAGGGATTGGCGGGTGTCGGTGAGGGCGGTGAGCACCGGCCCGGTGAGGCCGGCGGCCAGAGCGCCGCGCAGCAGCTGGCGGCGGATCATGTCGTCATCTCCATCGTCGAACTCCGGGAGGGACGTCGGGAGGCTGTGCTCCCAGGGTCGCGCAGCCAGGCCCAAATGGGCACCCGGGATGCGGAGTCCGTCAGCGATCCGCTCCACCGTGGCCAGTGCCGTCACCGCCCACTTGCCCTGTGCGATCCGGGACACCCGGTCCGGTTTCAGCGCGCACGCCTCGCTGATCCGGCGGTAGCTGATCCCGTTGCGGCGCGCGCTGGTGAAGACCGTCGCGAAGTCGCGGTCACGCACGGCTCGGACGAACTCCGGGTCCCGCAGGAGGTGCTGGGGTAGCTGAGCTGATAACGCCTGTACGTCGCCCACGAGATTCCTTTCGAGACGCAGTGTGACGGAGAGTCGGCGCAGACGATATACCCGCGGCGGGGACCCCGTGGCGGGGATTACCAGTCGTGCCGGGCCCGGCTTCACTGAGCCATGCACGCGGCTCATCCGACCGCGGATTCCCTCATGACGAAGGAGCCTCACATGGCGTTCAAGCCCGAGAACGTGCCGGCGGACGACGAGGTCACCAGCGCCCCCGTGATCGCGGTCGACGTGGAGGACGAGGAGTAGTTCCGCTCCCCGTTCGTCCTGACCCTGGACTGACCGCGTCCCCGGGCACCGCAGGTGCCCGGGGACGCGGGCCGGTTCCTCTCCGTGGGAGACCGTAGTGATTCACGTATTCGTCGGGCCGACCCTGCCCCGGTCCCACCCGATGCTCTCCGCCCCGGGCGTCCGCCCGGGGCCCCCGATCGGACACGGCGACCTCTTCGACCCCGCGATCGGTAGCAGCGACACCGTGCTGATCATCGACGGTGTCTATCACCAGGCTCCGGCCCTGCGGCACAAGGAGATCCTGGGCGCGATGGAACGGGGCGTTCGGGTCGTGGGCGCGGCCAGCATCGGCGCGCTGCGGGCCGCCGAGCTGTCGACGTACGGGATGCGCGGCGTCGGCAGCATCTACGCCGCTTACGCCAGCGGGCGGATCACCGGGGATGACGAGGTGGCCGTCGGCCAGGCCCCGGACGGGGACTGGACGGCGCTGACCTGGCCCCTGGTGAACCTGCGGCACATGCTTGAGCTGGCGCAGGCGGCCGGCCTGTTCGGCAGCGAGCGGGCGACCGAGCTGTTCACGGCGCTGGGCGCGGTCTACTACCCGCAGCGCACCACGGCCGCCGTTCGGGCTGTCTGCCGACGCCTTGACGCCGGGCACTTCGTCGACTGGCTCGATGAACACCGCGCGGTCGACCCGCACTTCGGTGACCTCAAGCGTGCCGACGCCTTGACCGCGATCCATGCCGTCGTCGAGGGCGTTGTCCCGCCAGCCCCGGCTGCGCGGCGAGCATCGGTGTGGCGGTCGCCGTACTACCGGCGCTGGTCCAACGCCAGCGTCCGAGCCCGCATCGGCGGGGTCGAGCTGCTCACCGAGGACCGCGTGCTCTACCAGCAGATTTTCAGCCCGGGGTACAGGAAGCGGTGGCGCGAGTTCCTCGAGCATCGGTCCCTGCACCCGGCCGGAGGCGCCCGGGGCAGGCCCCTGGCTGAGCGGGTCACCGCAGCCACCGGCGGAGTGCTGGCCGCGCATCAGGTGTTCCAGCCGGTCCTCGACCTGCGCGACGAGGAGACCACAGCCTTTCTGCTGGCCGGTGAGAGCGAGCCGGACCGCGCTGCGGTCGCCCGGCATGCTGCCGCTCTCGCCGCCTGGCGGTGCCGCCCCGGCTTCACGGTCGGCGCCGTCCGCGACGACCTCGCCCGCCGTCTGCTGCTGCGCATATGGCGCTGCCCGGAGGACCGTCTGGACGAGGAAGCAGCCGGACGGGGACTCGTGAATGGTGTGCGGGCCGTGGAGGCCATCAAGAGGTTCGTGCCCGGACTGATGGACAGCGGGCCGACAGTGACGGAGGCGAGCCGTGGCAACTGAGGAACTGGTGGCGCTGCCGGGCACAGTTCGTGTCCGGCCCCCAGAGGAAACGTGGCAGGCCCTGGCGGGCGTGCTGCCCCTGTACGGGATCACCCGCGTGGCCGACCTGACCGGACTGGACTGCGTGGGCCTGCCGGTGTGGACGGCGATCCGGCCCGCCTCGATCACCCTGAGCACCGCCCAGGGCAAGGGCGCCACCGGCCTGCTCGCACGGATCTCCGCCGTGATGGAGGCAATCGAACTGTGGTACGCCGAGCAGCGGTTGCCCATCGCGGCTCGTGGCCCGGCCGCTGAGGTCGCTCCCGGCTGTCCGGTGGCCGCGCTGCCGCTGGCCGTCCCGCATCCTGAGCAGGTTCTGCGACAGACCGTGTGGGAGTGGGCGTCCGGCACCGGCCTGGTCCACGGCCGTGACACGCTGCTCCCGGTGGACCTGGTGCGCCGCCGGGCGCAGCGGCCCGAATGGACTCCCGACCTGCTGCGCGCCACCAGCACCGGTCTGGCGTGCGGCAACAGCCGCGACGAGGCCCTGCTGCACGCCCTGTTCGAGGTCGTGGAGCGGGACGTGCTGCACCGCGACGCCCAGGCGAGCGGACGGCGGCGCGCGCCCATCGACCCGTCCTCCGTCGACGACCCCTACGGGCAGGAGGTGATCGGCCGGCTGGCCTCTGCCGGCATGGAGTTCGAGGTCCGGGCGGTGGAAAACCCGTACGGGCTGCCGGTCTGCTCGGCCTACCTGTGGTCCGAGGACTACACGGCCGTGTTCGCCGGAGCCGGCTGCCACAGCAGCGCGCCGATCGCGCTGACCCGCGCCCTCACGGAGGCAGCCCAGTCCCGGCTGGCCGTGATCGCCGGGACACGTGACGACCTGCCTACCGACCCGCAGGCCTTCGCCCCGCCGGTGTTCCGTCCCGCGCCGACGGGTGGGCTTACTGCGTGGTCAGAGGCCACATGCCAGTACGCGCCACCCACCGGCAGCTTCACCGGCCAGGTCGGTGACGTGGCACGGCTCATCGAGGGTGTCACCGGGCACGAGCCGGTGGCCCTGGACCTGTCCTTCCCCGGAGATCCCGTCCACGCCGTACAGGTCATCTGCCCGGGCACAGGTGCCCGCGTCAAAAGGGCGATGCAGCGATGACCCAGACCTGTGAGGCCTCCGAGGGACGCAGCGCCAGGGCCCAGTACGACGCCTTCTATACCGCACGGGCCCGCACCGACTTGGTCACCCGTCTGTACCGGGAGGCGATGGAAAAGGACTACCCGAGCGAGGTGGGAGCCTTCAGCTCGTGTGACTGGCCGCTGCTCGGTCTGATGACTGCCCGGCTGCGGATGCGTCCGGGCCAGATGCTGGTTGATGCGGGCTGTGGCACCGGCGGTATCGGCCTGTGGCTGGCCCGCGCCCTCGACGCCCGGCTGCTCGGCTTCGACATCTCCCCGGCCGCCGTGGCCCAGGCCACCGACCGAGGCCGCACCTTCTCGTTCACGCCCGGCCGGGCGGCCTTCCGAGTCGGCGCTCTGGAACGCAGCGGCCTGCCCGGCGACTGCGCGGACGGCATCGTGTGCGTGGACGCACTCAGCCGCGCGGACCGGGCAGCAGCCTTCCGGGAGTTCGCCCGGATCATGGCGCCGGACGGCAGGCTGGTCATCACCCGGGCGCTGCGCCGCGGGACCGCACCGGCCTGGGAGGACGCCCATGCGGCCGGCCTGGCGGTGGAGGACCTGGACGAGCGTCCGGATGAACCGGCGATGTGGGAACGGCTCTACCAGCTGTGGATTGCCTACGCCGACGATCTGCGCCGCGAACTCGGGCAGACACAGGCGCAGCGCATGCTAGACGAGGCCCGCCGGGTCCTGCCTATGCTGCCCGGCCGCCGGGCTGTCCTGGTGACCTTGCGCCGCTCGGAACCGCCGGGCCCGGTCGATACGATGGGCCGGTTCGGCTGCCGCCCCGGGGGCTGGACCACGACCAATGAGAGGACCCCGCAGTGAGCCAGAACCGTCCCGTCCGCGCGGCGGTTTTCTCGGCCGGGTCCTGGGGCACAGCGGTCGGCCGGATTCTCGGCGACGCGGGCGCCGACGTCGTGATGCACGCCCGCCGGGACGAGATCGCCGACGGCATCAACCAGCACCACCGCAACCCCGGATACTTCCCGGACATTGCGCTGCCCGACTCGCTGACCGCGACGACCGACCCGGGCGCCGCGCTCGCCGGCGCGGACTACCTGGTGCTGTCCATCCCCGCGCAGTCCCTGCGGGCGAACCTCACCGCTTGGGCGCCGCACATCCCCGACCGCACCGTGATCGT
This sequence comes from Streptomyces sp. NPDC056160, assembly GCF_042268205.1. Lineage (NCBI taxonomy): Bacteria > Bacillati > Actinomycetota > Actinomycetes > Kitasatosporales > Streptomycetaceae > Streptomyces > Streptomyces sp. NPDC056160. The sequence continues at coordinate 40,717 of NZ_JBHJUW010000015.1, read as the reverse complement.
GTCGCTGATGAAGGGCATCGAGACGGACACCGGGCTGCGGGCCAGCCAGATCATCGCTCAGACGGCCGGCGTGCCGGCGGACCGGATCGCGGTCCTGTCCGGGCCGAACCTGGCACGGGAGATCATGCAGGGGCAGCCCGCCGCCGCAACCGTCGCCTGCCCCGACGAGAACGCGGCCCGCCGTTTCCAGCAAGCCTGCCACACCCCATACTTCCGCCCCTACACCAGCACCGACGTGATCGGCTGCGAGCTGGGCGGCGCCGTGAAGAACGTGATCGCGCTCGCCGTCGGGATCGCCGCAGGCATGGGATTGGGCGACAACGCGACGGCCATGCTCATCACCCGCGGGCTGGCCGAGACCACCCGCCTCGCGGTCCGCATGGGCGCCCACCCCGAAACCCTCGCCGGGCTCGCCGGACTCGGTGACCTGGTGGCCACCTGCTCCTCCCCGCTGTCCCGCAACCGCACCTTCGGCGCGTACCTCGGCCAGGGCATGACCGTCGCCCAGGCCACAGCCGCCACCCGGCAGACCACCGAGGGCGTGAAGTCCGCCACCGCGATCCTCGCCCTGGCCCGCCATCACGACGTGGAGATGCCCATCACCGAAGTGATGGCCGCGCTGCTCCACGAGAAGATCAGTCTCGACGAGGCCGCCGCCACGCTGATGCAGCGGCCCCCCAAACCCGAGCGCTGACCCCCGAGACGGCCCTTCTCGGGCTGCTCGACCGTACGTTCACCCTCCCGATCTCCGGAGGCTCCCTCATGCCCGACGCTGTGCTGCCCGCTGCCCAGATCGCGGTCTTCGTCGCTTTGGCGGCTTGGATGATCGTCGGCTTCACGCCCGTGCCCGGCCGCTGGATGCGCTGGAAGATGTTCTGCCGGGCCACCTTCACGGTCGTCACCCTGACCGGCACCACCAAGGAGGGACAGACCGAGCCGGTGAACGTCTACGAGCACCTCTCGCCGGGATCGTTCACCCTGAACCCGCCCCGCCTGCAAACGATCCTGGACTACCTGGTCACCAGCGGCCGCTACGAACGGATCGACGGCCACGGCCGCGTTCTGTCCGCCCGTGGTGAGCAGCGCATCGAGGTCAGGGGCAGCCGTGTGGTTCTGTGACGCCCTCGCCTCCGGGTTCCAGCAGCCGACCGATCCAGTGCGCCTGCAGATCTTCCGTATCGTGTTCGGCACCGTGGTCGCGATGCGGTTCCTTCTCTCCTTCGGCCAGGGCGGCTGGCACCGGTTCACAGACGGCTCGCTCAGCGCCCACCTCGCCGAAACCCGGTGCGGCCCGGTACGCGCCCGGCTGCTCCTCACGCTCTACCAGCCCGCGCTGATCGTGCGTGCCGCTGCCGCGGTCGCACTGGCCGCCGGCGTCCTGCCTCGGGCGGCGCTCCTGCTCGTTCTGGCCGGGGCCGCCATGGAGCTGTCGTACCTCAAGAGCCCGAACGCCGTCCGCTACACGCTGCTGACCGGAGGATGCCTCCTGCTCGCCGGCGACCTCGGCGCTGGCCTGCACCTCACCCATGGCTCCACCACGGCGAACACCTGGGCGCAGGCCCTCCTCGTCCTGGTCACCACGGACATCTACTGGAACTCCGCCTGGCAGAAGCTCCGCAGCCCGCAGTTCCGCAGCGGCCTCTACCTGGCGCAATGGGTCCACGTGTACGACCAGGTCCGTGAACAGCTTCCCTACCGGCGTCAGCACGCCGTCCCCGGGGGCGTCCGCCGCGCCATGGGCGGCCTCACCCACCGCGACATCTGCCTGTGGCGCCTGGTCGCGGCCGTCGTCATCGCCTTGGAGATCGTGCTGCCCCCGGCGCTGCTCGTGCAGGAGACGATGCCGTATGCCGTGGTCGCCGGCGTCGGGATGCACGCCGCGTTCACCTGCCTCAAACCGCGCCAGCTCCTGACGTTCTCTGGTCTCACAGTGGGCACTTACATCGCGTTCGCCGCCTGACGAGTCTTGCGGGCTGCTGTTCAGCGGCGTGGCGGCCGCAACCATCGCAGCAGATGGCACGTTCGGACCCGGTCGGCCACCCGGCGGCGCAGCAGCAGCGTACGGACGGAGGATCGGCAAGCAGGAATCCGCGAGTGGATCAGTTGGCGGCCGGCTCTTCCGGCGCCTTGGCCTGGTGCTGAAGGTGGGCGAGGGTATTTCTGAGCGCTCCGGTGTAGAAGTCGTACTGATGCCTGGGCTTCCTGTCCTCGTCGAGGGCGGGGAGGCTCACCAAGTAGTTCCAGATTCGGTTTTCGATGGCGAATCGGGCGACGTCGGTTTGCTCGAACAACTGAATCGGCATATCGGCGAACTCGTCGTCGGTCAGGGGCGCTGGGAAGTCGGCGCGCAACACAGTGAGTCGTGCGTCCTCAACGTCAGGGCGAAACAGAACCGTTGCGGGTCCACTCGCAGGCAGCCGCCGCAAGGTACTTCTCATAGCTGGACGGGCTCTGGTTGCTCACCAGACCCGCGAGGTGCCAGCAGACCACGGCGGTGCACCACTCTTGCTCGCCGACGCGGTACATCTGCGCGGACTCGATCCCCCTCGTAACGGCTCCGGTAGTGATCCAGTTCAGCGCGGGGACGACCCTGTACTCCGAGGGCGTCATGGCGAACCGGCACCGGAATGAACCGTCCGAGAGAAGTCAAGGACGACTTCGAGCGCAATCTGCGGCAGGCTCTCACCGAGAGTTCAATCCCGATGGTGTATTCGACAAAGTCATACGCACCGAGGCCATCGTCGCCACCCGCCCCTGACAGCTCGGCCGTTGCTGCTTGGTCCACGACCCTGTCACGTGGCCAGGCAGCAACGCCGCTTTGAGACACTCTCGCGCTAGACCAGGTTGACGGATCGCATAACGCCGACAGCGTCACCACCGCGTCACGCAAGAAAGGGGCGTCGCCATGGACATCGCCGATCAGGCCCAGCAAAGTTCCCAGCCGCACGATGTCGTTCATCGTCCACATCACATCCCTCTGTTGACGCTGTCATGAAAAGGCAGCAGCGGGCCCCCAGGTCCGGGACCCGTTGCTGCTCCTCAGTGCTCGTTCGGGCGTCAGCTGAACAACGGCACGATCTTCTTCTTGCCGCCCTCTTCCTTCCAGGCGATCTTCGCGTCAAAGGTCTTGCCCTTGGCCGAGACGAACCCCGTGCCCTGGATGGTCTTGCCGGCTGCCAGTTCCTTGCGCTGCGCATCGGTGAAGGTCACCTGGCACCAGGACCGCGGTGGCTCGTCGCCAGAACCGAAGTCGGGGACGATCTTCTTGGCCTTCGCGTCCCAGCTGACCTTGCAACCGAAGGTCTTACCGGTCCGCGCGCTGACAAAGTTGTCGATCTCCAGCGCCTGGCCCGCCAAGAGCGCCGTGACCTCCGCCGGCGTGAACGTCCGGCCGGACCACTTCGTCGGCTTGTCCGGCACCTCCAGCTGGAATCCGACGAACTTGCGGCCCTTGAAGTCGCCGACGCCGAGCGCTCCGGTGGCCGTGAAGGGCTTGTCCGCCTTGTTCGTGGCCTCGAACGAGATCGTCTCGCCCGCCAGCAGCTTCGCCACCTCGTCATCGCTGAACTCGTGGCCCGACCAGATCTTTCTGAAGGCGACCTTCTTCGGCCCGCCCGGAGCGGCCTGCCACACACCCTCAACGCGCGTAGCGACCACCTGCTCCTTCAGGTCCAGCTCGGCGCGCATGGACGCGGCGTTCTTCGCCATCGTGGCGATGTCCTCGCGCACCCAGTCGGCGACGACGGCCAGGCGCTCCTCGGCCGTCGCCGTCCCGGCGGCGATGTCGCGCATGTCGGCGTAGACCCTCTCGGTGAGCCCGAGGTCGCCGATGCGCGTGCCCTGCAGGAGCCGCCAGCTCATCCCGCCGGCCTGCGCGAGCCTGAGTTTCCGGCCCTTCTCCGTCAGCAGCGGGTACTTCGCCTTGCCATTGGTGACCTCCGAGTACGTCGAGGTGCGGGTCGCGCCCGTGCCCACGTCGCGCTTCTCCAGCTGCTTCATCAGCCACTTCATCGTCGGATGCTCGGGGCGCTTGTTCGCACCTTCGAAGATGAACGGCTGCGCGATCTGGCCCAGGCCCTTGCTGGACTCGTTCTCGTCGCCTTCGGCCGTGTCGTCGCCGGCGTCCGGATCGAACACGGCCCGCCAGCCGGGGCTCTTGGGCACATTGGCGATGCCGACGAAGTCCGGGTATTTCTCCACGTGGCCCTTCTGCTGCTCGTAGAAGTAGTCCTCGGCGAGCATGGCCAGGTAGTTCTTCGCGAGCATCTCGTAGATGAGCCGTCCGGCCTTGCCGTACTTGTGCTCGACCTCGTCCAGCGAAGAAGGCACCTTCAGGCCTGGACGGTTCGCGCCGTGCGCGCCCTGGGGCTTCACGTGTGTGGACCGGGGCTGGCGGCGCGTCAGAAGCCCAGCGTCGACGCTGACCACGGCGGCGATCTTGTCGACCAGCGGGGCGAGGTCCTTGAACTGCTCGGGCGTGATCGTCTTGTCCTCCGTGCGCGGGTACGAGACGACCTGGTCCTCGTACATCTTCTGGTAGGTCGAGAGCGTCAGGTTCGCCTTCACACCCTTGCCGACGAGCATCGAGGACAAGGAAGCGAGGTCGAGCAGCTTCGGCGGGCCGGTCTTCCGGCCCGCCTTGCTGTCCAGGACGACAGGGGAGGGGCCGTACCGCTGTGGCACCTGGCCCTGCTGGTCGAACCGCGGCTCATCAGGGTTCGTGTACATGACGTCGTTCTCGTCGCGGAAGCGGTTCTGGAAGAACGGCCTCTTCACGTACGCGTCGTAGGCCTTTTGCTGGTCGCCGACGAGAGAGACCATCGCCGACTTCAGCCGGCCCTGGCGTAGCACAAGGTCCTGACCGGACTGGCGGCCCATCGCCGTGGCGATACGGGTGAACTGCATCGAGAGGAAGTCCCACTGCGAGCGGTACATCGCCTTGCGGTAATCGCCCTCGTCCTGCATGGACTTCACCGGCCGGCGCTGCTCGAAGGCCCTTTGGATTGACGCCTTCGACTCATCGGTGAACTCCATGCGGCTGAACTTCTTACCGTGGAAGCCGAGTTCGTCGATCGCCTCCCAGAAGAGCAGGTCGCCCTCGCCGGACGGATCCAGGTCCGTGGCGATGACGATCTCGGCACCGCGGCCGAGCGCCGCACGCAGAGCCTTGATGACGTCTGCGACGTTCTTCTGCGGCTCGCGCTTCCACGAAAGATCCTGCGGGTTCCACGGCAGATTGCCCAGGTCCCACTTCTGATAGGCGTCCGCGAGCGAGGAGTCCACCATCGCGTGCGGCTGGGCGAACTCGTAGAGATGACCCCTCAGGCTCGCCACCTCGTAGGCCGTGCCTTTGTAGCTGCCCCTCGTCCCACCGAGGGCGCTGGCCATGTTCCTCGCTGCGCTCGGCTTCTCTGCGACCACGATCGCAACCATGTCGACTCCTTCTCCTCGGCGACTCGGAAACGAGTACGAGCCTACTCGAAAAGGGTGATTGCATGAGAGTCTAAAGGGGACTGAAAGGGATTCGAATGGTGTAAGGATCATGCAAAGAAGGCCGGCGCCGGCACGCTGTTCGAGCAATCGCGGCTCGTGAAAAAAGAGAAGAACCCGAGGAGCTGTGCTTCTCGGGTCGCCATCTGCCGAGCGCTGTCACCGCCCAGTCGGCAACGCCACGCCGGGCCGGACGCGGTACACCCGCAGCACCTTGCCGAGAGTCTCGAGTCCCTCCGGGTGCTTCAGGCCTTCCTCCAGCTCCTTCAGTCGGATGGGCCGTACGCCGGCCACCTCGGCGACCTGCTTGCACGTGGCCTGACCCCTGAGCTTGATCAGCAGATCCGGCAGGTCCGCGGCGAGGTCCTCGAACATCCGGAACCTCTCCCGCTCGCCCATGCGCGTATGGCCGAGATGGACCGCGCCACAGTTCTCTTCGCACCAGTACCAGCTCGTCGACGCGTCTTCCCGGAGCTTCGCGGGGATCTCCTGCTCGCTCCGGTAGCGGCGTTTAAAGACCCACGTTCCTTCGCGCTGCGTCCGGCATCCGCGCGGCGCGTCCTCGGGGCACGAGGCCGGCGCGGCCATACCCGCACACCGCGGAGTGCAGTACAGGCCGAGGTACACCGGGTCCTGGGCGCGGAGGCCCAGACCCTTGCCGCACGTCTTGCTCGTCGTGGTCATCGAATCGGCCGTCCATCCCGCTCGCGTTCGAGCCTCAGCTGCTTCCTGGTCGCCTCCCGGGCCTTGTCCCGGAGGTAGATCGCCTCCTTGTGCGTGATCGGCGCGTCGTGGAGGTTGTGCGAGCCCCGCAGGAAGTTCTCCGTACGGTCGGCGATGGAGTACGCCAGCGCCTGCTCGATCACCGCGCTGGTCTGGCGCACCTCGCCCAACTCGTCGCGCAGCTTGCGCAGCAACGCGTCCCGCTCGCGTTCAGCGGCCTCGATGTTCGCCAGGCGTGCCACCACGCTGCCCAGCAGCGGGTCGCGGGAGCGGAACAGCTCGACGGCACGCTCGGTGGCAGGATCGGCGTCAAGGTGCAGGTCGAGCTGCGCTAGCAGGAACGCCGTCACCAGCGTGCCCTGGCTCAGCCGCTGGCTGAACTCCCGAGCAGCGCTGTCGCTCACGCCCAGCTCGCGGACTGCGGCGGCTCGCAACTGCTCGCGCAGCGCGTTCATAATGTTCTCGGGCAGTGCCTTGATGTGCGGCTGGCTCTGCACGCCGGCGAGCCGGAAGCCCGACTGGGGGAGCGTGGCGGTCTCGGCTGTGCTGCCCGAGCCACCCTGGAATGCCGCACTCTGCACCGCGTCCTGATGGTCGGTGAGCTGGAGCGAGCCGGGCGTTACATGCTCGGATTCATCCGGTGTGGCGACGACGTCGTGAGAAGTGACTTCCGCCGCGGCAGCGTCCTCGACGTCTGGCTGTGCCCCGGGAGCCGGAACAGCATCGGCCGCACCGCCCGGGAGCACCCCGGCAGTTCCTCCCTGTCCACCGCCGTCACCACCACGCTGGTTGGATCCGCCGGCCCGCTCGGAGTCGCCGGCGCCGCGCTCGTAGTCCGGCTCCAGGTCCAGGCGATCCTCTGCGCCGTCCTCATCGAGATCAGCCTGCAGACCTTCAACCTCGGGTTGTAAGTCGACGTCACCGGCCTCATCAAGCTGCGCCTCCGGCTGGGGCGTTGCCACCTCAGACTCAGGCTGTGTCGCCTGAACCCGGACGCGCTTGAGCTCCTCGCTCCCGCCGCGCCGGTAGGCGTCGAGGAAGGACGTGTCCACCTCCATCACCTCGGCGGTGGGTGTGGCCGCTTCCAATATCTCTGCGAAGTCCCGGCTCATACGAGCTCACCGTCCTCGTCGTCCAGAAGGTAGTTGTCGCCGCGGGTGAGCCCGATGAGGGAGTCGAAGCCCGTGGTGACGACGCGCTCGAGGTTCGCCGAGTTCTTCGCCAGCGCCGCGACCTGATCGACAAGCTCGTTGAGCCGAGCAATCTCCAGGGTCGGCAGGTCGTAGTCGAGGTTCTCGCGCCGGATCTTCTCGACCACCGCCTCGGCCACGTATTCGTTCACCGAGGAGAACCCGCGCTTGTCAGCCCAGTACTCCGCGCGCTGCTTGTCGTCCAAACTCAGCCGGACGAACATGCCCTGGCGGCCACTACTCCTGCCCCGCTTCGTGCCCGACGGCTTCTTCTTCGTGCCGTGCACGGGCTGAGTCGTCTTCTCCGACGCCTGCGTGGTGGCCATGCGCGGCTTCTCCCCACGTTATTAGACTGATCTATGAAGACACCGTATCAGCCGCTACTGAGTAAGCTGTATCTACTCCTTGAGTCTGTACTCTCCGAGTCAGGGCTCGAACGTCAGTTGAGTCGCAGTCTCACCCGGCCGGTTTCCCTCCTGGCGACGCATCACCGCAGTGAGTGGCCCTGCCCGATTTCCTTCCCTGCGCCCTCGATCGGAGTCGCCTGCTGCGGACCACACCCACCTTCGCGTAACGACGAGAAGAGAAGAGGACCCGGTTCGGCACGTCACATCGGGTTCTCTCCTGTACCGGATGGGATTCCCGCTCAGGAGCCAGGCGTGGGAGTCGATATCGCATTCGTTGTGCAGTCGATCATTCCCTGGGTGAACCTCGGTGACTGCCAGATCGTCTTGTCCTTGTCGTTCGACAGGTGCTCGACGATCGACCCGGCACCCAGAGCCGCGCCGCCGGCCAAGAAGTGCAGCGTCTTCTGGCTGAAGCCCGCGCTGTACACCAAGGTCGACAGGCACTTGCCGGCCGCTGCGTAGGTCTTCCGCTGACCCTCGTCCCGAGCGTACGAGGAGAACATGGAGATCAGACCCTTGATGAGCTCGATGGACGAGTTGACAGGCTGATCCGCACGGATCGGGTAAGCCGGCTTCAGGTCCAGCTTGGCCCCCGCGGGCTTCGACGTCACCGTCGGCGCCGTGTAACTCTGCGACGTAGGAAGGTTGTTGCCACTCGGTGGCACAGTCATGTCGACGCACGCGTCGAAGTCCTCGCGCAGCGACCGTGAGACCAGAAGTGCGGCATCGTCTCTGCTCGCCTCGTCCAGACCGTCAATGACCGACCCGGTGTTGTCGTCGCCGGTCTTGGCCAAGTAGACCAGCGCCAGTTACGACATACCGGCCTTCCGCACGGCGGCAGCCAAACAGTCCCCTCCGTCCTTACCGGAGCCGTTGGCTTCATGGAGGACAAGCTTGTCCAGCGCCTCACCGAGGGCCTTGCCGGAGACCTCGGCGGTGCTCGAAGTCGGCCTCGGAGTGGATGGCGGCTGTGCCCCGGTTGAGCCGTTGCCGGAACATCCGACGAGGGCAACCCCCGCGGCCACAACCGATGTTGCAGCAGAGACCCCCGCCCTCCTCGTCCCCCAGGTCTTCGCCATCTCTTCCCTCGCCTCTCCTGTCGACATCCAGTCCTGTTGGATCGACTGGTCTTTGAGGCGCTCTATCTGAGCGCCTATTGAGTAACGGTTGTCGATGAGTCAGAATGCCGCAAGGAGAGAGGGGGGAAGAGAGCACGCCGTACGGGGCTCGGGCACGCAGGGTGCCTGCGGGTCTATCTGGCGCTTGAGGATCAACGGAGTTGATCCGGAGGGCTCTGTGACACGTCATGCGCGTGTCGGCTGCGGGTGGCCTCCCTGGCGGGCGGCTGTTCGTTGGCTCCTCGCCCCACCCCGCGAGGGACTGCTCACCATGACTGCTCTTGCTTCTGCACCGGCCACCACCGGCGAGACCGGGAGATAGGACCGATCATGACTGTGACTACTGTGCACATCCCTGCGCCCACGAAGGCCGGGCCGGTCGTCTACACCGACCAGCAACTCCTGTACGTGCTTGTCCGCCTGGCGCAAGGGGAGGGAACCCTGGGGCGTCGCACCTTCGCGCGGCGCCGCAGGGGCACCGATCCATCAGCTTCGCTCTACGAGCGTCGCTTCGGCAGCTGGAACTGCGCGCTGGAACTCGCGGGCCTCGCCGTGAACGAACAACCCCAGCAGCTCCAGACTGTGACGACGAAGTGGACCCAGGAGCAGCTCATTGCCGCGATCCGGCAGTGCCTGAGGGAGACGGGATCCACGACGCTAGCGGCCTATGAGACATGGCGTAAGAATCCGGCGGACCTGACGGGCGATGTCCCGCCGGCCACCACCATCCGCTTCCGTATGGGCAGCTGGTCGCGGGCCGCGCGGCTGGCTTGTGGCTGAGTTCCATCGGCATCGGCGTCACCGTTCGATCCCCGAATGGGGCGCTGAACCGCAAGAATCGGGAAGGGAAACCGTTATGCAAACCGAAAAGCGGCCTCTCACGGGTCTCCGCGTACGAGTAGAGTGAAGGGTGAGGCTGTGTATGGGATCGCCAGGGTCCGCTATGGGGATGGTCACAAGCATTCTGGCCATTATGAGGTGGAGCGTGTCTCGGCTCCCCCTATTCTGGTTCCGTTCGGGGGTGTCGAACCGGGACCGAACGCCGGTCAGATGCCGACTGGGGTGGAATTTCCGGATCTTAGTGTTCCCTATCGCCCGCTGTTCGTTGAGCCGGGAGTCAAAGAGACCTCCGCCAGGGTCTCTGGTGCAAACGTCATCTTCCCCGGAAACATGGATAGGCTCCGGGAACTGATCGCGCTTGTCCAGCCGGGCTGGATCGTGCACTGGACCAGTCACGAGGCCAACGGATTCCGGGGGCGACTGAGCGTTGCCGGAGTCAGTGAATCCGAAGTGAGGATGAATCCAGTCGAGGGAGCGACGAGCCGGTACACATGGCCACTGGAAGGTGACGATTTCATCATTGAGGATACTGCCATCACCACGTACAAGGCTGACCATGCATACTGCGGCGGCCGAGCGTCCACGCTGGCGCTGCGGTTCGAAGTGCCGCGCTACCCCGGAGGTCAACGGAGTTGATCCCAAGAGCTCTACGGCACGTCATGCGCGCGTCGGATGGACGCTGCGCTCTCTCTACGAGCGTGCCGTGCGTAAGGGAAAATATGCAATTCGGGAAAAAGGGGGGGGCGTAATTCAATGCCAAGGATTACCGAGGTGGGCATGGATGGCGACCTTCCTGGTACGCGATGGGCCCGCGAGGCGAAGACGCAGATGAACATGGACGCTGCGGAGCCAGGCATCCACAGGTTCAAGTGGCTGCCGTTCTATGAGGGTTACGCCGGAATGTGCGTGTGTGGGTTCCGGACGCCGCGGCCCACGTACGAGCATATAGGTGACCTGACCAGGCTCATCTGGGAGCACCTGGAACGGGACGTCTTCCCGCCGGTCGATGAGGCCCTGCTGCTGAAGGCAGCTCAGTTGACCAAGCTCGGCGGCCTGATCGGCTACCACCGCCTGGTCGAGGCGACCGCAGAGCACGGCATCCGGCACGTGGGCTGGCTCGTCGCCGGGACGCGCGGATCGATGCGCCTCAAGGACGGCGCGGAGTTCGGCGCCTTCCAGGGCTCGTGGATCAAGTTCAGCGCCGAAAAGCAGGAGGGCTGAACGGGGCAGTCGTCGGCTACACCTATGCAGACGACGATCTCTGCCCCCCTGCACGCGGTCGGACGGATGCGAGCGAACGGCGTCAAGGTCGTCCACAGCAGTGGGCAGGACGAGGCCGTCCGACGGGCCGCAGAGCGGGTCGGAATCGACTACAGCGACGAGCATTCCTACGACCTCAGCGGCTTCCCGAGACGATCACCAACCAAGCTGCCGACCCAGGTGCAGGAGGACAGCATCCGGGAGGCCCTCCGCTTCCTGCACCTCCAGTGCACCGCACACGGCACGTTCGATGACGACGGGCAGCTGGGGCTGTCCGACTCCACCTTCCGGCTCACCGGTGGCCAGCTCGCGCCAGTGGGCGAGACCGCCCGGCTTCGCGCCGGCCCCGCCCACTGGCGCGAGCGCGCTGCCCGTCTGGTTCACATGAACGACCTCACGATGAGCGAGTCCCGGCACAAACTCCAGACCCTCGCCGCCGTCCTGCACACGGCCAGCGATCACGCCCCCGACCGCTGACTCCCATGAGCGCCCACGAAGCGCTCCTGATCCATCAACTGTCCCTGAAGGGAGGTGAACCCCATGCCGCAGCGAGTCCGTGTGCCGCTGCGCATCGTCATCGGCTTCTACAGCGACGCCGCGGTGTCCGTGTACACGAAGGTCGCTGCTCTGGAGCGGCGCGAGACCGGCTGCGAGGCGGGGGTCGCCTACCTCTCCGCGCTCCTCGGCATATCCCGGTCGACCGTGGAGCGGGCCCTGACCCAGCTGATGCGCCCGGCCCCGGACGACGATGTCGTCGAGGTCACCAGCTACCGGCGCACGCTGTCCGGCGGCACCGGGACGACGGCCGTACGCCGCGTGCGCGCAGCCAGCCGGGCCGAGCACGGCGCGTGGGTGCCGACCCGGGCGGCCGAGGCGCTCAACCCCCGCCAGCTGCGCGCCTATGCAGCCCTCGCGTACGCCACGGCAACCGGCCACCGCGTCACCCTTGCCGAACTGGGTCAGGTGCTGCGGCACCGGTCTGGGAAGAACGCCGGCCAGCCCCTCGATCCACGCTCGGTGCGCCGTATCCTCCGGGCCCTCGAAGACCTGGGGTGGATCAGCGTCGACCGACGGGCGGGGTACCGCGGCCGCCACCTCTACACCGTGAACGACGAGCCGGTGCGGGCCCCTCTCACTGCGGATCTTGATGGGGGATCGGGTGCGGATCTTGGTGAGGGGTCCCTTGCGTCTAGGGAACACCACCTGACTGACTCACCGGATGATCCGCCCGCTGCCGCCTTGGACATCCGCCGTAGGCGAGAGCAGGTAGTAGCACGAGGCCCTGTGGAAAACCCGACGGAGCCGCCGCCGGTTCGCCGCGGGTACGCAGGTCCCGAGCTGACCCTCGCTCCGCGGATCTGGCGAGTCCTCGAACCTGTCCACGAACTGCTGCCGGGGCTGTCGCCGTACGTGGTCCGCGAGGTGGCGCGGGCGGTCGGACGGCAGCTGGACGAGGGGCAGGAGCTGGAACGCGTCCGGCAGCGCCTCGGCCACCGGTACGCCGCCGCGCTGATGTCCGCCGAGCCGATCCGCGACCCGGGCCGGTGGCTGCTGGGTGCGGCCGTCGTACGACGCGGCTGTGGGCTCACCGGCTGCGAGTCCGGCCGGATCTGGCGCACCGGCGCCCCCTGCGAGGTCTGCGCCCACCTCCGCGCCGTGGACGGCCAGCGGCCGGCCTGCCAGCCCTCCGGTCCCCGGCCCCCCAGCCGCTGGCACGAGTGCGAAGCCTGCGGCGCCCCGTCCCGCCAGCCGCTCACCAGCGGCCTGTGCCAGCCCTGCCGACTGCCCACCGACCTGCTGAGGAGCATGCGATGACGGACGTGCCACGCCCGGCCACAGCGCAACTGTTCGACCTCGCCGCGGTTAGCCGGCCGGACTGGTCGGTCGACCAGCTCCGCGACGTCCTCGCCCAGGCCCGCACCGAGGATATGACCTGGGGCCGCGTCCTGGTCGCCGTCGCCCAGATGATCGCCGACCCCGGCGCCGAGCCGCCCGACCTGCTCGCCGCCCACCCGGAGCCGTGGCGCCTGCGCCGGCGCCTCCCCGGGCCCGAGGCCGCACACCGCGGGGCCGCCGCCGTACGCGCGGCCCTCCAGAATCCCGAATCCGACTGACCGAAGGGAGGCGATGGCGATGACCGCACTGCTGCACATCAGCCGTCGCACCACCCAGCACCACCCCTTGCCCGCGTCAACACCTGGCGGGCCACCTTCCGGCTGCGCCACTCCCAGCGCGCCCTCCTCGCCGTGTGCGACCGCCATTTCCACGAGGCCCATCCTGCGCCCGAGCACCGCTGGCCGCCGGACGTGCTCGCCGCCTACCGGCGGCTCATGGACGACGTCCGCGCCTGCTGCCACCCCGCCGGCGGCGCAGCATGAGCACCGCCGCCCCCGTTGAGCACACCGCCGACGAGTCGCTCCGGATCGTTCTGCGGGAGGACCTGCGGCGCGTCGTCGGCCGCGACGTCGCCGAGGTTCGGATCACCCGAGTGGTCTGGGACACCGGCTACCGCTGGTGCGCTCTGGCGCTCGCCGTCGACCCCAACCTTCCCTTTGGGCACCGTGAGGTGCCGCTCGACGCCGACCGGCGCGAGAAGATCGTCCGGCTGATCCAGAAGGCGTTCCCGCGGGCGGACTGGGCCCGCGCACAGGACTACGACGTCAAGACCGGGACTCTGCGCGAGCACCAGGTCGAGCTGCCCGCCTGCCTGGGAGGTGGCGAGCAGTGAGCGGCCACGTCATCAAGGCCGGGGTCGACCACCAGTAGGCCGCCCGGCAGGTCCGGCAGCTGCCCGGCCAACGGGTGCTCACCGGGACGTACAGCAGTGGCGCCAGCGCCATGTCCGCGTCGCTCCGGGTGCGGACCGGTGAGGGCATCCCCGCCTACCAGCCCGCCAGCTCCTTCCGCGAGCGCGCCCAGGTCACGCAGGACGGCGTCGACCTGTGGGTCTGCTACGTGGCCCCGGCCGAGCGGGCCACACAGGACTACCGGTCGTCCCTCGCCGGTTGCCTGACCAAGTCCCTGGACGACTTCTCCCAGCCCTTCGACAGGTCCGAATGACCGCGCCCAGCTTCGTCCGCCGCTGGCGTACCCGGCGAGGGACGCCCAGGCCAACCGGCTCCGCGTCCAGCTGGCCGCCGCAGCGCGCAACCGCGCCCTGGAACAACGTCTCGCCGACCTCCAGGCCGTGAACGAAGGCGCCCACCGCGAAGCGCGCGAGCACACCGTGGGCGCTCGGTTCGCTTCCGACCAGCCCTTCGGCAGCACGCCCGCCGCCTCGACTCGTACGAGCGCCGGCACATGAGACTCGCCCGCCGCCCGGATGACACCGGCCCGGCGGCGGGCGGCACCACCAAAGGAGAAGGCCATGGTCTGCCCCTTCTGCAAGAGGGGCTATCCCTACATCTGCCCGCGCCCCGCATCACACCTGCCAGGAGCACCTCGTGAAGAAGCCCACGCCCGTTGACGCCCGCCTGACCACCAGTCGGCTGATCGCAGTCATTGCCGCCGACTGCGATATCCCGCTCCCGAAGGCTCACGAGGTCGTGATGGCCACGTTCGACGTGATCGCTCGCGCCGCGGCTGGCGGCCACGACGTGGCGGTCACCAACTTCGGCACCTGGCTGTCGTACCCCGCGGCTCCGCGGAAAGCCCGCGACCCGAGGACCGACAAGCCGGTCTGCGTGCCCGCCCACCAGAGGGTCCGCTTCCGCGTCTCCCCGCACCTGATGGACGCCGTCCGTCGCCGCGACCCCGAGGCAACCATCCGCAAAGCCCCGAAGGGCAGCAAGACGCCCGCTGCGGCCGCCACGACGACGCCCGCAGCGGAGTGAGCCATGGCCTGCACCAGAGCCGTCCCCGACACCGCGGTCCGCCGTCTCGACTGGATGGAACAGATGGCCTGCCGCGACGTCGACCCCGAGGTGTTCGAGGACGAGGACCAGGAGCATGAGGCGCGCACCATCTGCATCGCGCGCTGCCCCGTCCGCTCCCAGTGCCTCGCTCGCGTGAAGACGGTGGAGCACGGCCTGCACCGCCATCAGCGTGACGGAGTCGTGGCGGGCCTCACCTACGTGGAGCGACACCGCCTCGACGCCGACGCCTCACATCACCAGGGCGACGCCGAACTGGTGAACTTCGACGGCACCTCGCGCTGCTGCGGCACTTGTGGCTGGACGAGCCGATCGACTCCAAGTGCTGGAGCGGCAAGGTCAAGCGCGACCGGAAGAACCGCGGCGCCGCCGAACCCGACTGCGGGGCCCCACGCCGGGCGCCGGCGCGGTCCCGGCCCGCGTGCTCCACCCGCAGCAGCCCAGGGCCCCAGCCATTGGGACCGCGCAGGAGCGCCGGATCTACGCCCTGTGGGCGTCCGGTGTCAGCGACGTGGACATCGCCCGGTGCATGGCCCTCAGCGTCCCGGCCGTTCAGCGTGTCCGCGCGCTTCAGTCGGCCGTCGCGCGCCTCGGACGCCGCGTCGACGGAATCCGGCGCCAGTTGGACCTGCCGGGCGTCGTGCCGCAGCCGCTCACGCTGGAGCAGAAGTGGCGCACCCTGACCCGTTCGCTGGAGGCGGTCATCTGAAGTGGTGCGGCGAGCGCGTCGGAGCGGTCAGCACCCGGTCATGCGGTACAAGGAGCGGTCGTACAGCCCCGCCGGGATCGCCTTCACCCTCCACTCCGGGCGGCAGCCCCGCGGCTACATGAAGTCCGAATGCGGCGTGCAGCACTGCGCCGCACCGGCCCACGTAGAGACGAACCCGGCCGGCTCCGTCTGCGCGAGCCGCTGCGCCGCGTCCTCGGAGGCCGAGAACGCAAGGACCATGGTGTGCACGGACACGACCTTGCTGCACACGGTCGATTCACACCCGACAGGCGTACTGCCTACTGCGAGGCATGCAAAACCGAGGGGCAGCAGGCAGAGCGCGAGACGCCAGCGTGAGCTTCCAACCTCCGCTCTTCGACTGCCCGTACGGCAGCTGCGACGACTTCGCCTACCGCCCCTGCGTGCGTCCCGCTGGAGGTGGCACCTGATGGCCGTCCTGACCACACATCAGGTCATGATCGTCGCCGCGCTCGGCGGGTTCACCACCTTGCTCGGCCTGGTGCTGGTGACCGGCCTCGGGCTCGCCGTCCATGCCGTCACCGCCCGCGCCACCATTGCGCTCGACGCCTACCGCGAACGCTGCCGAGACCTTGCCGACTGCCGGGCCATCGCCGCGCTCGGCACCACCACCCACCCGAAGGAGCCCTGTGGCTGACATACGTACCTTCCCGCATACCTTCATCGTCCAGCGGAACGAGGACGTCACCGGCATCTCCGGCGAGGGCATCGTCGCCGAGGGCGTCTGCTTTTCCGATGGCTGGGCCGTCACCCACTGGCTGGACCGGCCGCCGATGAACGAGCCGAAGACCGAGGTGTGGCACAACCCGGGGACGGAGCCGTTCGAGAAGATCAGCGGCCACGGCGGTCGAACCCACATCGTGTGGGCCGACGAGGACCAGGCGCACGGCAAGCTCGCGGCCGACGTCGCCGAGGCATCCGATGTTCCCGGCGGGGTCGTTGGTCCCGAGGGCGAGCGCGAAGTCCTACGCCGCCGGATCAAGCGAGCGATCCAGTCGGTTCAGGACGGTGAGGCGGCACCGGTCGAGGCCGGTGACGACCGGATCGTCCAGGCCGTCATGCCCATCATCGAACGGCTCCAGCAGGAACGCGACCGCGCCCGAGCGGCCGCGGTGCGGGCATACCGGCTGGCCGACCGCTGGGAGGCCGCACACGGCTCGGCCATGTTCCTCGTACGGGTCGCTGGTGCCGAGCTGCGCTACGAGCTGGGCGGCGACGAGTTCGAAAGCCCCTCGGTGCTGCCCGCGCTCACCGAGGCCATCCGCTACCAAGACGCCACGACCGCCCGCGCGCAGCGATCTCCTGGCCGGACTGATGGATCAGGCGAAGACTCCACTCAGCCGCCTCGTCATCGCACTGGTAGCCATTCACGCGCTACCAGGTGAAGAGCTTCGGATTTGGACCACCAATCTCAACCCTGCCCGCCGTCGCCGCCGCGCTCCTCGGCCGGCGCCGCGTCCACGGCAACATCACAGAGGCCGACCAGCTGCTCACCGAGCAGTCCGAGACCGCGTACGCCACCGCCGCCGACCACGCCGCGCTGGCCACCTCGAAGAACCACGCCGGGCTGCACGTCCAGCGCGCCGTCCTGGACGTCCGCAGCCGGATCCTCGCTGACGTCTCTACCTCGAAGGCGTCCTGACCGGCGCCCGCAACCGCGAGCTGCCGAGCGAGGCCATCGAGCGCCTGGAGGACGCCGTCGGCCACGGCCACCAGATGACCGTGCTCCGCGACGACACCGTCCGCGCCACCACAACCGCCGCCGCCCGCGCAGGCGACGGCAGCGGAGACGTCCGTGACGGCCGCTGGCGCAGGAACCCGGCCGTCCCGGTGCCCCACCCCTTCCGCCACCAGAGCGCAATCTGACAGAAGAAGGAGCACCCCCAGCATGCACGAATCCGTACACCAGGCCCCCGCCTACGGCGCCGGTCGGCCGATCGGCCCGCCGCCCCGCGACCCAGCGCTGATCGTCATGATCGGCGCGGCCGGGAGCGGGAAGTCGACCTGGGCGAAAACCTGGCCGTCCACGCAGGTCCTGGAGCTCGACCGCTTCCGTGAGCTGGTCTCGGACGACGCCGGGGACCAGGGCGCCACCGGGGACGCGGTCGCCGCCCTGCACACCGTGCTGGAGGCCCGCCTCGCCCGGAAGCGGACAACCGTGCTCGACGCGACGCACACCGAATTCACCGTGAGGGCACGCCTCGTGCAGGCAGCCCGGCGTCACGGTGTCCCCGCTGTCGCGTTCGTGGTCCCGACGCCGGTCGATGTGTGCGTGCAGCGGCAGGCCGGCCGCAGCCCGGACCGTTCGGTGCCCGAGGACGTCGTACGACGCCAGCACGCCGAAGTCAGCGCAGCAATGCCGCAGTTACTCGACGAGGGGTTCGACGACGTCGTCTACGCCAGCGGCAGCCGCGGTCTGGAACTGCTACTGCGGCGGGCCAGTGACCGGCGCCGCGAGGCGGACCGGGACGGTGACGACTTCGGCGAGACGCTGATCCGCCGCGTCTTCGGCGCGGAGGTGCTGCCGCTGTGGCGCTGGCGCCCGGACCTGACATTCGGCGGCCGCGGCCGCGTCGCCGAGATCCGGCTCGGCCTCGACCGTATGGTCCTCGCCCTGCACACGGGCGTCTTTGACCTGCTGGTTCCATGCCCGTACGACGTGAGCTGCACCGCGCCCGCGTGGCTGCCTGTCCACTCCGTGACCGACCTCCTCGTCGCCTACAAGGCCGCCGGCCCTGACCCGGAGACCTGCTGCACCGTCCACGGCGGCCCCTACGCCGTCGACCAGGCCGACGCCCACGAAGGGAGTGCCGGCCTGAACACTCAGTACGAGGAAGCGGGCCGGGAATGAGCCGGGCGCCGACGGGCCCCACCCGCATCCGCTCACCCCGGCCAGGGCCCGGTCTCGACGCGCATCGCCGCACCGTCCACACCAGCGCCGGTCACTTGCGCCTCCCCATCACGCTTCACCCCGACCACTGAACCAGGAGTCCCCTCATGACCGTTCCGACCTTCCCGCCCACCCCGACCGTGCCGGTGGACGCATCCACGGACAGGTTCACCGCAGTCATCGTCTGCTTCGCCCGGGAACTCGCCGCCCTCATCGGCGAGGAGCCGCCCTACGACCTCGCGCCGACCGACTTCATCGGCCTGGTCGAACGAGTTCGTGACGTCCTCGGCTCGGCGAGTAACGCCGCCTGGCAGGAAGCCAGCGTGGATCTGGACCGCGCCGCCGGCTACCTCACCGACGCGCTGACCGGTACGGCGGGCGACCAGCGCTCGCTGCTGGCCTGGGCACGCACCCATCTGCGCGACGGCATCGCGACGGCCGGCTGACCCTCGCCCCGAGCTGAGCGCACTCTGTGCCGCCCCGACCCCGACCCCGACCCCGCACCCGCCGGGGCCGGGGAGGACGTCCCGATACACGACACCACCAACCCGGCCCGCACGGGCGTGCACGTCTTCACCGGCGTCGTCGACTCCCCCGAAACGGCCCAGCGCCGCGCACACGAGGCGTACGACGAGGCCCTCGCCGCGCACACGGCCGGACGCGAGATCACCAGCGGGCAGCCGGAGCGGTGGACCGCACGCGGACTGCGCCCCGGCTGGGAACTGGAGTGGCCCGCCGCCACGGCCGGCCCATGGCACAACCCCCTCAGCTGGACCCACAGCCGCGGCGACTTCGCGCTGTAGCTGTGCCCCGGGACAGGCGCGCAAGGCGTCCAAACCAGTCGCCTGTCCCGGGCCCACCCAACTCGTACGAGACGAGAGGGAGATCCTCAGTATGGACTATGTCCTGCGTGTTCGGGGCCGGATCAGCTCACGAACACTCCTGATCACCGCCGCCGCCATCCCGCTGACTGGCTGGGCCGTCCACGCGACGGTGCTGCTCAAGCAACTCGCCCGCGCGGACAAGGACCCGCTGACCGGGCTGCTGCGCCGCGACGCCTACACCGTCCGCGCCCGCCGGATCCTTGCCCAGCGTGGCGACGACACGATCGTGATCATGGTCGACGCCGACAGGTTCAAGGAGATCAACGACGGCCTCGGACACGAGGTGGGCGACACCATCCTCGCCGCGATCGGGGCCCGGCTCACCGCATGGGCGGGCCCGCGTGCCGCCGTCGGCAGGCTCGGGGGCGATGAGTTCGCCGTGGTCCTCGAGCTGAAGGCCGACCGCCGCGCGCAGCGCCTGGAGCAGCTGGTCCAGATGCTGCACACGCCGGTCACCCTGGCCGACGGCCGCACCGTCGACGTCGGCGCCTCGGTCGGTGCCGCGGCCCCGACCTCGGTCGGCTCCCTCGACCTGACTGTGCTGCAGAGGGCCGCCGACGCCGCCCTCTACGACGGCAAGCACAGCGGACGCGCCGTCCTCGCCACCACTGGGCACGCCACCGTCCCATCCCTCAACGGCCGTCGCCTCGGCCGCAAGGGCACGGCTGTCTTTGAAGGGCCGCGTGAGCACCCACAGCTTACAAAGGGTGACTGAATCCGGGGTATCACCATCAAGCACCCCGCCCGGCGTGGGCGGGGACTCCGGCACCTATGGCGCCGGGCTCGCCCGGGTGGCGGCTGCGGCCGGTGTCGCCGTGGTGGGCGTGACCGTCCGGACCGCGAGACGCGGCGGCTGAAAACTAAGTCCGACCCGATCGCCGCCCACCCCGCTGCAACGGCCGTGCTGTCCGGCCGGGTCACCGGCACACCGAAGAGCCGGGACGGCGTGGTCGGGGCGGTGAGGGCGCTGTGGACCGCCCGCCGCCACCGGGCCCCGGACGCCGAGATCGGCCCGCTGGTCAAGCAGGCGGCCCCCACGCTGCTGGAGCTGTTCGGCGTTAGCCCCGAGACCGCCGGCCAGCTGCTGAGCTCGGCCGGGGACAACCCCGAACACATGCGGCCGAGAAGGCGTTCGCGCACCTTGCCGATGTCGCTCCGAACCCGGCTACCGCCGGCCGTACTCACCGCCACCGCCTCAACCGCGGCGGTAGCCGGGCCGTGAACAACGCGCTGCACACATCGTGCTGGTCCGGATGCGCTTCGACGAACGCCGCACCAAGGAAGGGCTGTTCAAGAAGAACATCATGCGCTGCCTCAGGCGACTCCTCGCCTGCGAGGTCCACCGCGCGTTGACCAGCACACCGGCCACATCACCCAAAACAACCTCGCTCCAGCTGCTCGGCAGCTGTAGGAGCATTCTGAGAACGGAAAATCCGATGAGCGCCAAGCTGTATGACGGGCTGCGGCTGACCGCGCACGCGCCCGACCTCTTCGAACTGACCCGCGTGATCTCCAAGCGCATGCGCGAGGTCTTCCGCGAGCTGGCTGTGCCCATCATCGCCAGGAACGTCGCCCGCGTCGTCGACGACGCCGAGGTACGCGAACGCGAGATGGGCGGCCCCCTGCACAACTACCTCGTCTACCGGGCCCGGAAGCTCTGGCTCGACGAGCAGGCCGGACTTGATGACCGCATGACGTTCCACGATCCGCTGCGCTTCAGCATCGTCTTCGGCCAGGTCGACGACGACCACGGTACGCGCCGGCTGGCGTATCCCTTCGCCGGGAACCGCGCGTACACCGACGCGCTCATGACTCTCGAAGCCAACGGCCGGCTCCTCTTCGTCGCCTACCCCTACCAGAACCAGGCCGGCCGACCGGCTGAGATCCGTGTCGAGGAGTGGAAGCGCCGCCACGAGGACTGGAACCGTCTGCTCGACTCCGACGACCGCGAGACGGACGGCACCTTCGGGCATCTCCCTGGCTGGCAGCTCCCGGACAGCATCGAGGGCGTCTTCGATGCGGTGCTGCTCGGATACAAGGACGCCACCATCGATCTGAACGCGCACTGCACCATCGAGCACCGCATGCGCCGGGCACTCAACCGGGCGGTGACCCTTGACCTGGACCTCGACGAGGTCAACGGCATCAGCAGAGTGCTGACCCGCAACAGGCGTATCGAGCGTGCGATTGAGCTCTACCTGAGCACTCCCGGCGGAGCAGCGATGCTCCGACCTGAACCATTGCCGGATGCCCGAGACCTCGACATCGCAGTCAGCGAGCTGCCGCCGGTCTATGAGCCTCCAGCTGAAGCCGTTGCCCGGATCAGCGAGCTCTATCGCGAGCAGGTTCCGGTCGGTGACTGATCTGGATCGACGTAGTCGATCCGGAAGTAGATCTGCAGAGGCATCGGCATCCCCCTCGCCCACGGGCGCGATCGCTTCGTGGGTGCGAATCTCACCGCTGTGCCAGACCCCATGAAGCCGGTTGTGCGAAGGCTGATGCATCCGCTGATCGCGCCCGTGTGCGGCCCCAATCCACATCATGAGAAGAGCGAGACCACCATGGCTGAGTCCACGACTACCGTGAAGCACGACGTCACCGTCGACTTCGGCGCCATCAAGCTGACCGGAGCGCTCGTGCACGACGACGAGAACCGTGTGCTGGAACTCGAACTCGACGAGGGTCCTGAGCCCATCTCGATCAGCCTGCAGGGCTACGGTCTCATGCCCGAGCCCGGAAACGTCTTCATCAAGGACTGGTCTGAACACTCGGGCTTGACGGCTCGCCTGGCGCAGGCAGGTCTGGTGACGCCCGTGCACGCACTCACCGTCGGGCCGTACTGCTCGACGGCCTACGAAGTGCAGGTGACGCTGTGACATCACGCCGGGGGTCTGGTCGGGGAAGTGGCTGGTAAGCCAGCGAGAAACACGAGTCTGATCGGCGAAGCCGATTCGGGATTCGGAATGACAAAGCATTCGGTCAGCACAGCTGGTTCGGATGAAGTATTGAGAGAGAAAATCATCTGATCAGCGAAGCTGATCCGGATGGTGGCATGACAGACAACTGAACATCTCAACAACCCACCCAACCGCGCGCGGACGACGATGTCGATCCGGGCGCTGCGCTGTATTCAAGGAGAATCCACCATGTCGAACCCGAACAGCACCGCATCCGTCATCGGCCGCCTGGCGAACGACCCGAAGGTCTTCGAGAACAAGGACGGCTCCAAGAAGGTCATGCTCACCGCCTTCGTCGACCGCGGCTACACCGACCGTCAGGGCAACCGCATCTCCGACGCGCTCCCCTTCGAGGCCTTCGTCCGTGCCGAGACGCAGGGCACCGGGCCGTTCGCCCACGTGCACAAGGGTGACCTGGTGGGCCTCAGCTATGAGCCCCGCCTGAACCGCTACACCAAGAACGGTGCCGAGGTCTTCGAGGTCAAGCTCGAGATCCAGAACATCTCCTTCCTGGAGTCCCGCGCCACCACCCAG
The DNA here is from genome assembly GCF_042268205.1 of Streptomyces sp. NPDC056160. Lineage (NCBI taxonomy): Bacteria > Bacillati > Actinomycetota > Actinomycetes > Kitasatosporales > Streptomycetaceae > Streptomyces > Streptomyces sp. NPDC056160. The sequence goes on along the minus strand of NZ_JBHJUW010000015.1, from coordinate 17,804 downwards.
GCCCGCCTGGCCGAGCGCGTCACCAAGGCCGAGGCCCAGAACCAGAACCTGCAGGCCCAGGCTCCCGCCCCGGTCGCCGCCGCTGCTGCGCCCGTCGCCGTCGCGCACGCCAGCGCCGTGGACGAGCAGCTGCCGTTCAGCTGAGCCGAGCTACCATCAGTCACAACTGAATACCGAGAACCGAATACAGCGATCCCTGGTGATGGAGCCTGCCCCGCTCCGTCACCGGGGATTTTCGTTTTCGCTGAGCCTCTCATGTCACCACGAAGGGGATCAGCGAACAACATCAATGTCACGTCTGGAGGTCAGTTGTGAGCGCCGTCGCCATCTTGCAGGAGACCCTGCCGTTCGACTTCGCGGCCAACACGCTGCTCTACAGCGAAGAAGACCGCCTGGCCGACCAAGAGCTGTGCACGGCTACCTGAGCCGCTGGACCGGTATATTCGCTCTGGCCGCCAGGCGGCGCAGCCCGTCACCTTCGAGGAATTCCGGGCAGCCGCGCGGCGGTTGGCCCAGTAGGCACGCCACAGACTGCTGCGCGGAGCGGTTCGAATCCGCAGTACGCCGACTGATCCTCGGCGTGCGCCAGTGGGCACACCGTGCAGACCGACCGCGGAACAGGTTCGATTCCTGAGCGCTGCAGCTGATCCCTGCGGCGCGTCCCTGGAGATCTCCGCGGCTCCGGCTTCCCCAGCACCCCGGTGCGCGCTCTGCCTTCAGGCAGCAGCTCCGCCGGAGTGCTGTGTTCTTTCTTCTTCGTGGTCCGCCTTGCTCGTCCCGTGAAGGCAGTGAGCACAAGGGATCAGCGGAGCTGATCCGGATCTGGCGTTGAAGAACATTCTCGTCGCGTCAGGAGCCGAGCCATGAACTGCCCGAACTGCGCCATCGACATGGATTCGAACGCTCACGGCGTCAGCGCCAGTAAGAAGGCCAAGAAGGTCACGCACACGTGCTCCGAGTGCGGCTACAGCGAAACGCGTTGACCAGCGGCTTCTTCGCCCTGCGCCCTGCCCTTCTCCTCCTCTTCTGCTGCGATCTCGAAGGAAACCGGAAACCATGCCGATGACCACGCTCCAGAGCATGCCCGGATTGCCCATCATCCTCATCATCTTCGCTGCCGCCCTCGCGACGGTGGGACTCGCCTTCCTCCTGCCGGACCTGATCCGACGGAAGCCGAAGAACCATGGCGGCAAGACCGAGCAGCGCGTCCGTCCCGCCGTCGGGACCTACGTGCTCCTCGCCGAGCCCAACGGCTACCTCGAATACGAGTTCGGCGCAGTCCCCGGCAGCATCGGCGTCATCGTCCGGCATTCCGTGAACCGCATTGACAAAACCGGGGTGTTCGTCCACTGGCTGACGAGGCCGGACGACCTCGTGCACCAGGATCTCGCCTACCGGGAGGCCGCGTGCATCCACGGCGTGCGCTGCGAACTCGACGAGCTCGCCTTCATCGACCCCATGCCGGCGGCCCACACCAGCACAAGCACTGACCAGGAGCACTGACCATCATGAGTTTCCTCAGCCGCATCGGCTTCATCGAGACCGCAGAGCAGGAGCAGGCCCGGCTGGCCCAGGCCCCCGAGGGCTCGATCAACCACTACCTGTCCACCTTGCCCGTGACCATCGAAGGCTGGCCCAAGGACCTGGTCGTCGAACTGCCCTGGCAGCAGCCGCGCACCGATCAGTCGTACCGCGTCGTCGTGGTGCCGATCGAGTTCCGCAAGGGCCCCCTCCCTGACGGCGTCGAGGAAGAGCCGCTGCCGCGCAAGCGCCACTCCGGCTCCTGGACCTGCGCCGTCGTGTACTCCGAGCACCCGAGCTACCCGGTCGGCGGCTACCGCGTCGTGGTCCCGGCCGCCGAGCTGGCCCGGGGCCGGAAGATCGACCTCGCCGAGCCCGCAGCATGAGCACGACCCTCGACCGCCCCGGCACCAACACGGACACCGACGCCCTCTTCGACTCGATCGTTGAGAAAGAGGAGCGGGTGAAGGACGACGGCACTGGTGACCACGACCGCCTGAGTCACTACGTCAGCAAGGAGGACATCGTCCGCTCCTCCATGACAGGCGAGCCCGTCTTTGCCCTCTGCGGCAAGAAGTGGACCCCGTCGAAGAACCCGGAAAAGTACCCGGTCTGCCCGGAGTGCAGGGAGAACTGGGAGAGCCTCAAGGAGACGTAGCACCATGGCCATAAGCGAAGAGCAGAAGGTCGCCGCCGTCCACCGGCTGAGCGTGATGTCTGAGCAGCACCCCGAGCGGAAGCGCCGCGTGGCGGACGCCCGGCTCGAGCTCGTTGCCGCCATTCTCGCCATGGACGCAGTGGAGGCACGCATCCAGGCCGGGGAGAAGATCTACTCCTTCCAGGAGCAGGCAGCCGTCGAATTGGCGAAGAACGCCCGTGCCCAGGCTCTGGCGGACCTTCTGCGAGGTGAGCACTGAGCCGCACGCGCTTGTCCCCGCAACCACCACCGAACCCCCATAGGTGGCTCCGTCATGCCCGGTTCACTCGAATACACGCCCCGCAGCATCTACATGCTGGAGCCGCACGCTGATCTTGTGACCGCCGAGAACGGATACATTCCGGTCGAGGCCATCGCCGAGCGCCTCTACGGCAAGCCGTACAGCTCGCTGCGCGGATGCCAGCGGGACGACGAGCACATCGGCAATGACAGCGTGAAGCTCTACGAGCTCACCTCCGACGGGGACTACCTGCAGGCACTCGGCGACCTCGACGACGCCCAGATCTACCTCGGCTGGGACTCCCGCACCGGCGAGAACGCCTTCAAGACCGGCATGACGGAGCTGGACTACTGGCTGAGCATCCGCGTCGCCGACGAGAACACACCAGCCACCGTCGAGGCGAACCCGCCGAAGACACAAGATCTTGAGAACGCCGTGTTCGAGGACTGGTTCTTCGCCGATCGCGCCTTCTCGCCGTCGCTGAGGCTGGTCCTCGCCGACCTCATCCGCCGCGGCGCGCTGCCGCGCGGTGACTACCTGTTCCGGCACTGGTGGTGACCAGAGCGAGTCGACAGCTGAAGCTGTGGCCGAGTCCCGGACATCCGTCTTCGACGTCGCCGAGTACACCCTGCAGAAGTGCGCCACGGCCGAGCCCGACCGGTCGGCGATACCGCGATGAAGCTTCAGAAGCTCGTCTACTACTGCCAGGCCTGGCACCTCGCCTGGGGGCAGAGCCCTCTTCCCGGAAGCGACCCAGGCCTGGGCCTCCGGGCCCGTCTGCCCTGCGCTCTACGAGCTGCACCCGGGCCACTTCGAGACCGAGGCCGGCTTCTTCGCCAAGCAGCTGCGCATGCGCAGCGACCTCAGAACCGCCTGAGCACCAGCAGAAAGAGAGAGACCACTAGCATGTACAACATCTCCTTACGCAGGCGCTCGCTCCTTCGCGGTTGGGCGATCGCGATCGCGGCCATCGCCGCCCTGGTCGCGAGCCTGGTGATCTGGGGCAACCAGACGAGAAGCCAGGAAGCCCAGGACCGCGCCGCCATGGCCAACACGAAGATCGTTTACGTCGCGGACCCCGTGCTGAGGCTCGCCCAGCGCGCCGACGGCAGCTACTACACGGCCACGACCGCCTCGGAGGACTCGTCCGACATCAGCTACGACTACACGACGGTCCAGGACCAGGACATCGTCGTACCCGGCACGGTGACCACCCAGGAGCAGAGACCGACGGGTTTCCTCTGGTACCAGAAGACCTTCGCCAACGACATCACGGTCCGGATCATCGATCCGCACGAGGCGAACCGGACGCCGCGGCTGGAGCGGCTGCGCTGCACGGTCGAGCCCATCGATGCCTCGAAGCCGAGCTACATCGGCGACCCGCACAACAGGAGTCGGCTGAAGATCGGGCCCCATCAGGAAGGCACGGACGCAGGAAGCCTGAGTGGACTCTTTTCGAACGGCGGCCAGCAACTGTGCCAGGACCGGATCACGATCCTCGTGCCAGACGGCGGCATCCAGCCGTAGCCGACTGCGGCCCACCTCTGGGCGTCGGCAGGTAAATTCCGCGGAGCCCCCGTTGGCTGAGCATCACGCTCGCCGTGCGGGGGTCTCTCTTTGTCTGCCTGATCAGCGGAGCTGATCCGGTCTGGTCTTCAGGGCATGAGGACCCGTGCACGGCGCGCGGCAAGGCGGCCCGCATCGCGGCGGACGCTGAGCTGCACGAGGGCAACGCCCTTGAGGCTCCGGTCACGCAGCCCCCGTAGCCGTGCCGCCCTGGCAGCCGACGCCGGACTGACCCCAGCGAGCACCGCCGAACGGCGCCCCGCTCTTCTGAGCCTTCCCCACGGGGCGCCGTCGACCCGCGGCGCCCTCACGAGCACGGCACACGCACCAATCCCAAGGAGAACCCCGCATGTCCACACTCATCGCACGCCCCAGCCTCACCAAGGCGCGTCCCGCATATGACGGCTACACCGGCGCCATGCTCCGCGAGGCGCTCGAAGCGCTCGGGATCGTTTACCACGTTGACAAGCCATGGCGCGACCTGCCTATGGAGTACGTGGTGTGCAGCGTGCCGGGGCGCGCTCGGGTGTGGATTTCCTGTGTGGCCGGCCCGTCCGCCCGCACCCTGGAGGGGCGCCGCTTCTCCGATCACTACGACCTGCCCGCGGTCGCATTGTGGGCCGTGGCCGCCACGGTCACCGACGACGAGGGAACCCAGTTTGTCTACAACGGGTTCGGCGACGAGCACAAGCCCACGGCGCCCGCAGGAATCCAAGCCGGGCAGTGTGCTGCCGCGGTCGCCGAACACTTCGGGCTGACGCTGCCGGAGCCGGAGCCGGTCTGTGTGCACTGCGGACGCGGTATCGAGTGGATCGAGGACGACGGGCAAGGCGCCTGGTGCGACTCGTCCCACTGGATCGGGTGCGTGTCCGGCGAAACTCTGCATGCCCCGGAACCGCTGTGCGGCTCGTGCGAAGACTACGGCCTGATCACCCACTATGACCGGTCCACGGACGGGATCACCGGGCACAGCCGGTGCGACAACGCGCCGTGTGTAGCTCGAGCCGAGAAGCGCGCGGCCGAGTACGAGCGCAGGCGCGCTGCCGAAGAGGCCGAGGCCGCCGCGCACGTGTGCGCCGATCACCTCTGCTGCCCTCCGTTCTAGCACCACGACGCCCCCGGATCCGAGCCTTTGGCCGGTCCCTCACCGTTCGAGGCGAGGCGGGGGGCACTGACCGCACGCCGACCGGCGCGCTGAGACCACGGCAGTAACCCGAGAGGAAACCCAGCATGACCACGCAGGCCCGCAGCATCGTCCGGGAGACCGTCAAGCCCGAATACACCCGGTACACACCGACCAACGGCAAGAAGCCTGACGGCGCCGACTTCGGCGTTGACGGCTGGCTGTTCACGCTGCCCGGCGAGACGCTCAACGGGCGCCGGTTCCCACAGAGCACGTATGCCGCCTACCAGGTATCGGAACGCGGGATGCTGTTCTGGCAGGTGCGCGAAGTCGGCGGCGAGCGCAGGCAGGTCGGATCCGACAGCACGACGCGTAAGGGCGCGCTCGCGCTCGCGGTGAACGCGGTTGCCCAGCAACGGGAGAAGGCCGCCGCGCCGGCAACCCGTGACCCGGGCGCCCGTGCGCGCGGTGCCGCGTGGCGCCTGGCCGCCGAGGGCGGCGAGTGTTCCCAGGTGCCGGCCACCATGACCGAGCGGCTAGAGCGGATGCGTGCAGGCCAACTCGCCGCCCTGCCGACCGTCGCGGAAATCCGGATGGCGTACCCGCTCGCCGGTGGGGGCGCCACGCTGCGGCTCAGGACCGCCGAGGGCAGCACGAGCGAGCGCCACATGATCCCGCTCACGGAGCGGGGTGCGGCCGGTCGGGAGAACGACCCCGCCGGTATCTACCTGGACACCATCACCGACGGCGCGAACACGGAAGGACTGTTGATCGCGGCCGGGTGGCACCTGATGCGGCTTGGATTCAACTACGCGCGCGGCGCGGCCTGGGCGCCGTACACCGGCAGAGTGAGCAGCGAGGCGCAGTGGAAGGAGTGGGCGCCGATGCTGCCCGAGGGGCACCGGTGGCCGCACACGGTGCGCGTCGCCATCACGGCGACGGCCGAACACCTCGCCTACATAGACCGCGCGTACGGTCCCGCACCGGAACTGCCGGACCTTCCGGCCGGTGTGAGCGCGCACCCGTCCGGCCCGCGTTCCTGGCAGATCTGCTACGCCAACCGCCGGTTCTGACAGCTCTCCTACTGGCCCCGGATGGGCGGCGACGTGTGGACCCTGTACGCCGATCCGGCCCGTACCAAGTCCCGCCAGGGCCACGAGCCCCGGCGAACTCCTCGCCACCATCCCCGCCGGTGACGCCGAAGCACAGGCCCGCGCGGCGGCCCGCAAGGGCTACTGAGACGGAACCGACACGATGACGGTAACGATCACCGTGGCGCGCGGCCGGCTGGTCCGGCGCCATACGGCCAGTATTCGGCGCGCAGTCAGCGACGCCCGCTTCACCCGCGCCACAGCGGGGGCCGGGGCCGGATCACCGTCGCGCACGGGAGCCCTGCCCGGACGGGCGCCGGGCAGGGCACGCGTCACATGCGCCTGAACCGCGCAGCCCTGGCCCAGCCCCCACCTGACACGCCATGCGGCCCACGGGACACGCACAACGCGAGGCCGGTCCCAACTCCCCAGAAGGCAACCGGCCCGCCATCTCCCATCGAGACAGAGAGACGAGGACAACTCTATGACCGCCCTGCCCACGAGCATCACGGCCGCCCGGAACCTGGCTGACGCGCTGCGCGACGGCCGATGGGACGACGTACCCCGGCTCAACGCGGTGTGGCAGCAGGCCGACCCGGTCGGCCACACCCTGTGGCACGCCGCCGCTTCGGCAGCGGCGGCCGAGACCGGCGGCGACATGCCGAACCCCTGCGAGTTCTGCGTCTCTTGCCGCGAGCGGGGGGCGGACGCCGAACGGTTCGTGCGCGCGAACCTGGCCACGACGACGGCCACGGCGTTCTGGTATCGCATGCAGCTCGAATCCGACCGGCGCCGCCTGGTGACGGCCACCACCCCCGCCGAGCGGCGGCGTGCCGCACGCTGGCTCGCCTTTGCCGCCGACACCGCCGCCCTCTACCTGCAACTACGCGACCAGTACCGCACCACCGAGGCGATCGAGGCGGAGGCCGGCGAGACAGCACGACTGCAGGCCGCACTCGGCTACTGCTGGTGCGGCGAGCAGCCGTGCCCGATACCCAGCCAGCACGCCACGACGCCGCAGACCTGCCACGCGATCAACCAGGGCGCCCACTTTTGACTCGCCCAGACTCTTGAGCCCCGCCGGCAACTCGACACCGGGGCGTCGGGGCCTGCGCACGGACAGAGGAGGGAGAGCACACGGTGAACACGACCACGATGGCCGCGCCGGTCGCGCAGCGGGACCTGGACGGGGCCTCGATCACCTCCTTGCCGAGCACAGCTTGGCCCAGGCCGGCGCCGCCAACCTGGGCATGGGAGTCCTCCACGGCATCGACACCCACGGCTTCAACGGCGTCCTTGTTCGCCTGACCATCCCGCCACTGTGGCTCGGCCTGCGCGCTGACACTGCTTCGCCGTTCCTCGTCCAGATCGCCAGCGAGTTGGACGACCAGTGCCCCGACACCACCACCTGGCAGTTCTGGAACGGCGAGCAGTGGCTGGCGCTCCACGTCCCGGACATAGCGAGCTGAACACCCCGACGAACGTGGCTTACGCATTCCGTTCGGCTCAACAGCGTCCTGATGTACGACCAGGTCGCCGTGCACCTCACGCACGAAGTCGTCGGCATCGGCTCGGCCGCCAGCGGACCGACGGGACCGCCTGTGTGCCACACCCGGCATTCCTGGGTCTCCCGGTCCTACGAGTGGCCGGAATCAACCCACTACAAAGTAAGGACACCGATGGACTCCGTCGACTTCACCCCGAAGGACATCCCCGCCTTGCGCCGGGCCGCGAAGTATCTGCGCTCCACGGAACTGGAGCTGCGGAACACCGCGCACGCCAAGACCCACGACGCCATCCTCATCTCCGCTCTGCGGCTCGACGACAAGGCCGACGAGCTGGGCGGGCAGGCCCCGGACCCGACCGCGAAGGAGACCCGGCGCCCGATCTTCAACCAGCTCGTCGCCCCGGTCGCCGGCGGGCCCGTGTTTCCTGAGAAGGCGAAGGCGCTCCCTGACGCCCACGAGGAAGCGGTCCGGGCCGCCGCCGCGGTGACCGTGCTTCACCTCCAGGGCGCGATGCTCGCCCTGCACCCGAAGACCGCCCGTCCCCGACACGGGTGCTGCGCCGCGCCGAAGGTGTGCAGCGGCCACCTGCCGGAGTGCCGGAGCAGCGAGCACAACCTGGCGTGGCCGTGCCAGTCGCTGCGCGCCGTCGGCATCCGTAGCGACGAGGGCGCCCGGGCCGTGCGCCAGGTCCTGGCTGCCCTCGAGCGCCGGACCAACCCGCACGGCTACCCGAGCCGGAAGAAGACAGACCGCGGCCGCGCCGTGCACGCCACCCGGCAGCTCGACGACGGCATCGGCGACATCGGCGCGTGCGGCATGCACTTCCCGACGGACATGGTGATCAGCCTCCAGGACCCCGGAACCGAGGTCTCGTGCCAGGCATGCGTCAAGGCGCTCGCCCGCAAGGAGGCCCAAGCGGCGGCCGCCGAGGAGAACGCGCACCGCTGCACGCTGCCGCCGAACCGCTTCCTGCCGTGCGGCTGCTGCCCGCACCTGATTTGCGAGGACTGCGAGCACTGCGCCCACAAGTGCCCGTGCGGCACCGGCGGAACCCCCGACCAGCCCGCAGGTGAGTTGTGCCCCAACGGTCAGCCCCGCCCGGAGTGCTCCGAGAGCGACCCATGCGAGTCCTGCTGGCAGGATCAGCAGGATGAGGGCGACGCGATCGAGGCCAGCATGGGCCTGCGGTGATCCTTGCCCCCCACGACGTGCACCGACCGGCAGGGGCGGGCCCGTTCCCCGCTCTTGCCGGACGGGTTCGTTGCGCCGCGCCGGGGGCACCGAGCCGCCAAGAGTCTGCACCGAAGGTCTTTCTGATGCGTGGCCTCGTATCGGCAGGTGATCCCGAAGGGCCTGACAGGGGGACGAACTAGCGAAGAGGGCGTCGGATGAGACGTGGGCAGTGCGCTGCAAAGCAGCGCCGGGGGTCTCACCGCCGAATCCATCACATCGCCCTGGGGGAAACCGTCATGCCCGAGCGCACCGAGCACGCCCTGCTCTACATCAAGTATGTCGACGAGGCCCTCGCGAAGCAGGGTGTCGCCGCAGTCGAAGGCGCGATCTCCGGGATCAGCTTGAGGATCCTGGCGCGGGCTCTACCTGACGGCCGGACGTCCGTCGCCGTCTCGCTCTACAGGCGCGTGCACCGCATGCGCGCCTCGGGCAAGGCATTCCACTACTGGACCTCCGAGAAGCTCACGTCGATGGCCCGCACGAAGAAGGACCTCGTCGTGCTGCGCCACATCGATCGCCGCACCGGCAAATCCATCACTCGCCATGTCTTCTCCGAGACCGTGGTCGAGTCCTGGATCCACCAGTTGTCCGGGACACTGCTGAGCTGGCTGCATAGCAACCCGCAGGCCCGCCGGCTCGAAGGACCGGAGCCTGAAGGAGTCGGCAACGCTGTGGACCAGGCGATCGCCGCGATCCGCGATCACATCGGCGAGCTGCCGGCCTGGAACGCCCGCTTCCCGCTGCTCAAGGACGACTGGCAGGATCGTCGTCCGGCCTCCGCCTACCTGCCCTATCTCGATGCCCACGACCCTGCGCAGGTCGCGAAGAACGTCTTCGGCGTGCGCGCCTACCGCCGACCGCTGGCCCGCGAGGTGGAGCGCCTGGACATCAGCACCCTGAGCTGGTTCGCCCTGTTCCGCGGGCTGGTGCCCGTGGACTGGCTCATCGACGCCATGCGCACCACGAAAACAGCGAACGGCCACAGCCTGACGTGCCAGCCGTCGCTCACCTCCCTGCAGCGGCGACGCATCCGCTCGATCCTGCGCCGGACTCCGCAGCCGGTGCTGCGACGAATCCTCAAGGAGCCCGTCCACCAGGCGTGGCGCACGCTGGCCGATGCGGCCGACTGCACGGCTCACCGTTTGGCCGTCACCCGTGACCTAGACCTCCTTCCGGATATCATCGCCGCCCGCGGGCAGCGCCGAGTCCGCAGCTCCCGTGACCTCGAGCATCTGGTCCGGGGCCTGCCCGCAATCGAGCGCTGGCACGACCCCCGGGGCCGTGCGGCCCAGCGCGTCATACAGTGGGAAATCTACGCCCTTCGCGAGATGAAGCACTACAACCGCGAGATCCGGCTGCTTCCCGAAGGCACGGCCCAGGTCGCTGACTGGGACCTCTGGAAGGACGAGGCGTTCCGCGTGCCGGCGTTGGGTCTGATCGAGAACCGTCGGCGCGAGCTGATGGCTGCCCGCGATCGGGAGCGCTACGAACGCGAGGAGGCCCGCCGCCTCGACCGGATCGCGAGGCACGCCCAGCGCCACCAATGGGCACTGCAGACGGCCGCACTGCTGGATGGCCGGGAAGCAGCTCCCGGTCTGAGCCTCGTCGTCGCCCGAGATGCCGAGACGCTCTCGCGCTGGGGTGCGACGCTCAACAACTGCATCGGCGGGTACGCCGGCGAGCTGGAGCTGGATGTGTTCGCCGCGGTCTGCGAAGCGGACGGCCGCGTGCGTCTGAACCTGCAGATCACGCAGGCGCATGGCGTAGAGCAGATCCTCGGGAAGAACAACCGTGACGCCGTGCGTGAGCTCGGCCAAGCGGCCCAGCAGGTCGTCGACGGGCTGTGCGCCATGAACGTCAGCTTCCACTCGGATGCTCTGGGCATGGACGGGCTGCGACTGCCCCAGAAGACTCACTGACGCCAAATCTTCGCAAGCACCCCGGCCTGGTGCTCCGGCACCAGGCCGGGGTCTTCTTTTGCTACTGAGATTGAACTCGTGGAGTCGTAGGGGCTGACGGCTCGTCGTCAGTGCGGTTTCACCGGGGCGTGCGGTATCCACAAGGGGGCGGGCTGACTGCCGAACGGCAGCAGTTCCGTGAGGGGTTACGGCTCCAGGCGGCCGAGCGGTTCGCCCGGGGCGAGGCGAGTTCGGTGATCGTCAAGGACCTGCGCGTCAGCGTTCGGTCGGTGCAGCGGTGGCGGCAGGCGTGGGAGGAGGACGGGCCGCACGCTCTGCGGTCACAAGGGCCAGCGTCGTTGCCGGGGCTGAGCGAGAAACAGTTCGCCCAGCCGACGCTTCCACCTCACCTACACGGCCCAGGGCGTGCGCAAGCTGCTGGTGCGCAACGGCTGGTCCTGTCAGGTCCCGGCCCGACGCGCCATCGAGCGGGACGACGAGGCGGTCGCCGGATGGGTCAAGGAGGTGTGGCCCTGCGCGGAGGACTCGCGGCGGTGAGTGGAGCCTGGACGGCCAGCCCGAGGTGTCCGGGACTGTCACGCTCAACCGCGGCCGCGCGCCGCACCCTACGTGGCCACTACCGGAGCACGCCCTCGCGCCGGTCCTCCTCCGCCTGCGCGGCATCCGCGAAGGCGGACCCGTACAAAGCCAGCGTCTCTTCACGCCCGGACTCGGCACGGGCGGCGGCATCCTCCATGCGAGCGCACTCGGGCACAAAGTCAGACAGGGCACCCGCCGCGCGGTAGGTCTCCGCAGACTCCTCGTAGTGGGCGGCGTCCCGCTTCGCAGTGTGCACATCTTCGTACGCCTCCTCGCAGGACCGGACGGCCGACCACACGTCCTTCGTGAGCGCATCGTCCTCGCGGACCCGGTCTCCGCACGCCCGCGCCCGCTCCAGGTCACCGGCGGCGAGCACCACCGCCTCGTACACACGGACGCGGGCCGTCGATAGCCGCTCCACCGCCGCCTCCCACACGGCCGCCGCCCGGGCCTCGTCTCGTCCGGCCAGCCCGGCCCGGGCGGCGGCCGACCGGGCCGCGGCCCGCTCGCCGGCATAGTGCGCGTCCCAGTACAGGGCGCACTCGAAGTCCCGAACACCCTTGTACGCCGCCTGAGCGGTCTCGAGCGCCGCCCACTCGGCGGGGGCGTGCTCGGCAACCCGGCTCGGCTCCCCGTAGCTGATGTGCGGGTACTTGGACCACGAGGCCAGGTGCTCGCGGTTGTTGCCGGTACCGAACCCCTGGGGGTTCTTGCGGACGGCGGTCGCCGCCTTCCGCAGACCTTCAGCGCCGCGTCCCTCGATCCGGTCGACCACAGCCAGCGTGAACGCCACGGCGGCAGCGTCGACACGGTCACCGGCGATCAGCGAGGCGGACGTGTAACGCGCCGGGAAGTGGACCGACCGGTCCGAGTCCTTCGACTTCCTCCAGGCGTCGTACTGCGCCACGAACGACCGCGACGGGTCACCCTGCCCGGCGTGGAACACGCCGTTGTAGTCGGTGTAGCCGTCGAACCATGCACACCAGTCGCGCGAGGAGTCCTCGAACATCACGATCAGCCCGGCGTAGTCGCGTGCCGACGGCTCGCGGCCTGCGTCGGCCAGCCGCTTGCGCCACTGGGCCTCCTGGGCGACCAGCTGCTCCTGTGCCTCCTCAATGACCGGAGCGGCGAACGCCTCCCGCTCCCCGCGTGCCGCGGCGTCCGCGATCGCTGCCGCGGCTTCTTTGACGTGCTGGCCGGCCCCCACGATCGCACGCCGCCACGACGCGCACCCTCGTGCGTCGTCGCCGTTGGTCTCGGCCAGCCACGCCCGCGCCGCGTTCACGGCGTCGGTGGCCGACCGCTGTGCCGTCTTGGCTTCCGCGTAGGCGGCGGAGGCGAGTTCGACCGCCCGGGCGCCCGTGGCCGTGGAGCCGTCGAGGGCGTCGAACGTGTTCCGCGCGTCGCGCAGTGCGGCACTGACCTTGGCCACGGCGTCCTCCATCTGCCGGACCCATTCCGCGGCGTCGTGCCCCCACACGGTTCGGCCCGCGGCCTCCTGTTCGCGCGAGGCCAGGCGCACGGCTTTGACGGATTCGCGTACGGACCTGAACCCAGCGGTCGAGGCGGAGGTCACGAACTTGCCCGTTGCCTCGTTCCACGCGCACACGTGCTCGGTCTCTTCCACCCCGGCGCGCACCATGACGAGCCCGGAGATCACTGCGGCGCGCACCCGCAGGCGGCCGGTCCAGCGGCGTTCCGTACGGACGTCCCAGCCCAGTTGCTCGGCTTCGTGCACCAGGGCGCCGGCGTTCTTGGGCATGCCTTCCAGCGCGTCGGCGGCCGCGTCGGCACCGATGGCAGCGGCACATCCGCCGCAGCGCCCAGAGCGGACTTCCCTGCGCTGGCATGCCGGGCACGGCCCAGCCGCCGGCTCCTTCCCGCGCCAAGCCGAAGCTCCGTCTCCTTCGGCGCCAGAAGGATCGGTTCTCCCTTGTGTGGTCATCACCGTTGCACCTCCAGAGCATCAGTCAATTCTTCGGTGGCCTCCTGAGGCGACGCGGTGATCAGCTGCCGTGATCCATTGATCGCCCGGGCCACCCTGAGCTTCCGGCCCCAACCGCCCCGGACATGAGCGAGAGTGGGCCACGCGTCGAACGTCTCCAGCGTGAGGACGTCGCGACGGCGCACCACCGTGGGGATGTGCAGCAGCGTCAGATGGACGTAAATCATGTGCATGGCCTGCGGCGCTATGTCCTCCGCCGTCACATGCAGATGCGTCTGCGGGTTCAAACCGCGCTCGAGCATCGCCTGCGACAGGGCGATCATGAACGCGCCCGCGCCGCAGCTGGGTTCATACACATCGGCGAAGCCATCCCTCTGCACCTGCTCGATCACCGAGTCGATCTGCATCTCAGCCATCAGCCGTGCGACGTCGTAGGGCGTGTAGAACTGGCCGAGCCGCTCGTTTGCGAGCTCCAGCTCCATGTAGAGGTGGCCGAGCACGTCGCAGCATTCGCGCTGCATCTCCATGGTCACCAGGGCCAAGGCCTCAGCGAAGCGGGACAGCTCGGCGCGGTCGTAACGGCCGGCGATCTGGAGGTACTGGGCTTCGCGCACCTCCCAGACCTCACTCCCGCGGACGTCCGCGGCGTTGCGCAGAGCCAGCGCCGCCATCTCGACGAAGTTGTCGAAGACTTCGCTCATCCGCTTCGCGCCGGTGTTCGCCGCCAGCAACTTCACGATCTCGCGGTAGCCGCTCATGCGCCCGACTCAGGGCTGCTCTTGGAGCCGACCGTGAGGACTGCGGTGGAGCCCGGAAGCTCCTCATCCGACCCGAGCAGCTTCCGCAGGGCCCGCTCGCGAAGCAGAACTGACGCCCCATCGCGGATAAATGCGAGCACGATTTCGTCCGACAACTCGATGCGGCAGCTGATCTCTTCGCCCTCGGCCTTCGAAGTTGCATCCAGTGCCTCACACATCAGGCCACCTCCTTACTGCGCTTGCCCGCGGATTTCGCGGCGAGGGCCTGCTGCTCGACGTGGCGCGCCGCGATGTACAGGCCCTCGCGGTTCAGGTGCCGTGAGTAGCTCGAGTCGAGGTAGAGCACGGGCACATCGCCCGCAGCCTTCAGCAGCGCCGGGTGCAGCAGGTGCTTGATCGGGCCCGAGCCGCCGCCGTAGACGTAGACGACCTCGGTCGTCGCACCGGCCTGGGAGAGGACGTCGCCGAAGGAGGAGACGATCTCGTCGACGAGGTAGCTCGCCTCGCCCTCGACGAAGCCGGTGGCGCGCTGGTGACGGTTCTTCACCAGCACCGACGGCTCCGCGTGGAGGAAGTCGGCCAGCTGCTTGCGCGAGGAGAACTGCAGCGTGGAGTCCGACTCGCTCATGCGCTCCATGGCGTTCATCAGCGCGGTGCCGTAGCCCTCGTCGAGGGTGTCGGCCGCCTCGGGGTTGAACCGGCCGTCGGTGAAGACCGGGAAGTTCACGGTGCCCTCGCCGACGTCGACGCCGATGGTGTTCTGCACCGCCACCAGGTCAGACGCCGAGACGCCCTCCACGAGGGACGCGTCACGGGCGCGCAGATCATCGAGCAGGGCCTGTGCGAGCGGCTCGCCCTTGTCGGTGATGGCGAACTGCGCGGAGGCACCCTCGGCCATCACCTGGACGTCGGCGAACTGCAGACGCACCGAGACGGGAGTGCTGAAGTTCTTGATCGTCACCAGGTGCACCGTCGGATCCGCGCTGCCCAGCAGACCGATGAACTCAGCGGCGTAGGCGTGGCGACGCGCGACGAACTCAGAGATGGGCAACGCCAGGCCGGCGCGCACCTGCACGCGCAGCTCGTGATCGGGCAGCGCGCCGTTCTCGCGGACGTAGTCGCGCAGGGCCTTCGCGGCGAAGACACCCAGGACCAGAACCTTGCTCAGCTCCTGATCGGCCTTGGAGTGCTTACCCAACACCTCGAACTCGGTGAACTTCGAGCCACGCACAGACAGCGCTGCGCGGCCGAAGATCCGGCGGTCCGACGCCGCCACCAGGGGAGTGGTGAGCGAGCAGTCGATCTGATTGTAGAAGTCGCCAGCCAGCACAGAGGCCGCATCCGCGTCGGGGAGCGGCACCTTCGGCGAGGTGCGGGAAGTCGAGACGACCGCGCTGGGCAGATCGATCTCGTCGAAAGTCCCATGCTTCGTGTTCTGGATGACGCCCTTGACGTAGCCGTTGCCGACGTCGATGCCGCCGGTAAGAGCAATGGTGGTGTCGTTGCTGTTGGCGCTCATGAATTCGGTCCCTCGGTGTCTGTGTTGTCTGCCTGGAAAATGAAATTCACCGCGTCACTCAGCGCCGAGTACTCGCCATGATTTCGTCGATGGATGCCTGCTTCGGCGGTGCGCTGGGGGCGCTTGCCGCGGGCTCCTCGGCCGTCTCAACCGGTGCGGGAACCGGCTCGGGCTGGGCTACCGGCGCTGGTGCTGTCTTCTCGACGACGGTGTCCGGGGCGACCTCGGCCTCGTCGGCGACTGCGGGCTGTGGCTGAACCGGCATGGCAGCCGGACGGCGCTCAATGACCGTCTCGTCGTCCTCGCGTTGCTCGATGCTCTCCAGCGGCGGCCGGCCGCGACGCGGCAGCTGCTCGACGGGCTTGTAATAGACGTCGACGTATCCGTCGCGCTGAATGGACTCCCGAATGAGCAGTCGCAGCGACTGCGAGATGTTCTCCTGCTGATCGAGCCACTCGATCACCGAGGTGTCGGCGGCGGGCACGGTCCAGCGAACCTTGCGAGGTTCACCCGACTGACTCGCCATTGCTCGCACCTCGCCCTGCCGCTCGCTTCTGTACTTCATCCGGTCGTTCTCCGGATACCTCTCGCTCTGCCATATGGACTCACCGCCTGTCGCACTACCTCTCGAATGCGAATCATGTGGGATCACTCTAGTGTCTCTATTGAGTCCTGTGCAAGTCGTATTCGATACGCAAGAGAGGCGTCAATCGAGTCTCT
The DNA here is from genome assembly GCF_042268205.1 of Streptomyces sp. NPDC056160. Taxonomy (NCBI): domain Bacteria; kingdom Bacillati; phylum Actinomycetota; class Actinomycetes; order Kitasatosporales; family Streptomycetaceae; genus Streptomyces; species Streptomyces sp. NPDC056160. Next base: position 1,384 of record NZ_JBHJUW010000015.1, on the reverse strand, counting down.
GTCGAGTACCGGCAGTGACGCCTGCGAGACGCCTCTGCGCCTCCACCTCGGTCGACCGCGCGCAGGCCGCCGAAACCATGCGCTTGCGCCCCACCTGCGACACCATGGGTGCTCACGCTGGACGCCTCCGAGACGCCCGCCGTGCCGGCAGTGATCCAAGAAGGCCGCATTGGAGTACCTACGGCGTTCCGTCTGTGTCTCTTGGGAGACGCCACCCGGCACCCCTGCACAGGCGAGTCCTCAAAGAACACCGGGGGCGACGTCGGAGCGCCACAGTCAGAGCGTGGGCGAGACGCCAGAGGGACACGCACAGGACTCTAAAACGCTCACCGCAACCAGTCGGCGTCTTATCGGCGTCCCTGTCGCGTCTCGGGAGTGTCCCGATGAATCACCTCAGAGACACGTGGGAGAAGCCGTTTCACGACTGCCTCATGGGGCCGGGAGGCATGGCTGCACCCCCTTGTCGAAGCCCGCCGGCGGGCATGGCGAACCAGCCGCGGACAACCGGCGGAGCGAGACCGGAACAGCCGGCGGCGTGCCACCGGAGCAATGCTGTTGCGACGGTCGGTGCAGGGGCGTCATCGGACCGCCGTGGTCACGAGGAGGAGAGCAGAGGGAAAAGGCTGGGAGGGGAGAAGGCGCGGAGGGGAGTAGACCCTGCATGCAGCGAGAGGGCGAGGACCGGCTTGCTTCTGGGGCAAAGGCCCGCGAGGCAGAGGCCTTTGCCCCCAGAAGCAGCGCCTGGAGGAAACTCACAACGGCCCGATGGCGCTGGAACTGTTCGGCTTGCTCGTCTCGATGAGCGGCTGGTCGCGGCAGGTGGGCTCTCTTCTTCTGATGCGTCCACGGGGGAGCGCCCCGGGCTCGCCGCGCAAGCACGAGACGCGAAAAGGAACACAGCCCGGGGCCGGATCGTGCGTCGACAAGGTAGTGCCGAACGCCCGCCTCGGACGTGGTGCATAAAGTGCTGGCACGCTGTCGCGGCAGCACCAGAGCAACGACCGGAGCGAGGTGAACCCACGTCGGTGCAGCCAGCACAACGCGATGGTGGGAGGGCCGGCTGCGCCGCCGCAGTGAGCGATGGAGCAGAGCGTTTATCCACAGCCGGAGCGACGGCGTCGCGAGAGGCCGGATCCGCTGTGCGGCGAGGGCTGTGCCGCCTGCGGCAGCAGGGCGATGAACCGGGGCTGCGCCTCGTCGGGAGCAGACCCGTACCCCCGCCTCGCTCGTGCCTCGCGAGGACGGATCAGCATGGGGGTACGGCCGTATCACGGACGACAAAACAGCAGTGAGAGCGGACAGCGCAAGATCCTTGTAGGCGGACAGATCAGCTCCTTCTCTGCGGACAGCTGATCTCCCTCTCGATGGACCCATTCGTGTCGGT
>NZ_JBHJUW010000014.1:0-98718 GCF_042268205.1 Streptomyces sp. NPDC056160 | reverse complement strand
AGGCATCGGGGGGGGGGTGCGAAACCGGTACGTGGTGGGGCCGGCGGACGCCCGCCGGCCCCTCCTCGGTGCTCTCTTGTGGTGTCTCTTCGCTCCGTGCCGTGCCCCGGGTGGGTCAGAACGTGCCCAGCTTCACGATCGACAGCAGGGCGATCAGCTGGATCGCCGACGCGCCCAGGGCCTTCGGCCAGGGCAGGTCGTGGGAGCGGCTGACCATGAGGGTCAGCAGGGTGCCCCCGGCGACCCAGGTGGCCCAGCCGAGGATCTGCACGAACCCGGCGTCGCCGCCCAGGAACATGGCGAAGATCAGGCGGGGCGCGTCCGTGAGGGACATGATCAGCATGGACAGGCCGACCGTGGGCTGCCAGGCGCCGTCGCCGCCGAGCTGGCGGGCCAGGGAGTGGGTGACCACGCCCAGGACGAAGGCACTGATCACCATGGCCACGGCCGTGATCAGCACGATCGGGACCGCGTTGGAGAGGGTGGCGTTGATCGCGTCCTTACGGGCGCCGTCGAAGCCGAAGACCGCCAGCAGGCCGTAGAGGAACGTCACGACGAGGGCGGGGCCCCACATCGTGTAGTCGCGCATCTGGAGGAACGTCTGGTCGGGCGCGGCGACGATGCCGCGCAGCAGTTCCTTCCAGTGCAGGCGGGGGCCGATGGGGCCGACCGGGGCCGAGCCCGCTCGGTAGGTCTCGCCCTGCGAGTACGGGTCCTCGCCGATCGCGAAGGCCTGGGTGTGGCCCGGGTTGTCGGCCGCGTAGGGGTCGGGGCCGCCGTGGGGGGCGCCGTCACCGAAGTACTCGGGCTCGCCGTGCCCGCCGTACCCGTCGCCGGCTGCCTGGGGCCACTGGGCCTGGGGCCCTCCCGCCCCGCCGCCCGCGCCGCCGCCGTACTGCGGCCGGCCGGGCTGGGGGCGGCCGTGCGGCGGCCGGCCGTACTGTGGTTGCTGCTGCGGGTACGGCTGCGGCGCCGACGGGTAACCGTACGACGGTGCCCGCGGCGGCGTCTGCTGCCCGTGCGGGGGTTGTTGGGGGCGCGCTTGCGGGGCACGGTTGTCCCGGCCGCCGCGTCCGATCCTGAATCCAGCCACGTCGTCGAACGTACCCGGTCCCGCTGGGTGGCGTGCGGGGCCCGGGCGCCCGGCCCGGCTTTGCGGCCGAGCTGTGACATCCCCTAGGGGAGCCACCGGACGCCCCTCAGGGTGGCCCGCAGGCCCCCGGTGCCCAGGCGTTCCGGGAGCGTTCCAGGGGTGTCCCAGGGGGTGCTCCGGGCGGTTCCGGTGTCCCAGGGGCAGGATGGAACCATGAGCGTAGTCAAGATCAACGTACTGACCGTGCCCGCCGAGCAGCGGGAGACGCTGGAGAAGCGGTTCGCCTCGCGGGCGCACGCCGTCGAGAACTCCGACGGGTTCGAGTGGTTCGAGCTGCTGCGTCCCGTCGAGGGGACCGACACGTACCTCGTCTACACCCGGTGGCGGGACGAGGCGTCGTTCCAGGCCTGGATGGAGGGGCCGATGAAGTCCGCCCACCAGGGCACCGGCGGCGAGGGCGGGGGCCAGGGCGGCGAGCAGCAGCCGAAGCCCGCGGCCACCGGCTCCACCCTGTGGTCCTTCGAAGTCGTGCAGCAGGCCGCGCCCAAGAGCGAGTAGACAGCGGCCGGCCCGAACTCGGCGCGACTTGGCCGGACCCGCCGCGGCTCGGCCCGCACGCGACGACGCGGTGACACGACGACGCCCCCATGTCCGTACGTATGGACATGGGGGCGTCGCTGTCGGGCGGCGCGGTGCCGGACGTGTCCGCCGGGGCGTTACTTCACCGGCTCCGGCTCCGGCGCGCTCTCGCTCTCCGGCCCGCCCGCCGGGGGCTCGTCGACCGGCGTCCTGACGGAGTCCAGCAGCAGCTGGGCCACGTCGACGACCTGGACGGACTCCTTGGCCTTGCCCTCGTTCTTCTTGCCGTTGACCGAGTCGGTGAGCATGACCAGGCAGAACGGGCAGGCCGTGGAGACGATGTCCGGGTTCAGGGAGAGGGCCTCGTCGACGCGCTCGTTGTTGATGCGCTTGCCGATCCGCTCCTCCATCCACATCCGGGCGCCGCCGGCGCCGCAGCAGAAGCCGCGTTCCTTGTGGCGGTGCATCTCCTCGTTCCTGAGGCCCGGGACCTTGCCGATGATCTCGCGCGGGGGCGTGTAGATCTTGTTGTGGCGGCCCAGGTAGCAGGGGTCGTGGTAGGTGATGATGCCCTCGACCGGGGTGACGGGGACGAGCTTGCCCTCGTCGACGAGGTGCTGGAGCAGCTGGGTGTGGTGGATGACCTCGTAGTCGCCGCCGAGCTGCGGGTACTCGTTGCCCAGGGTGTTGAGGCAGTGCGGGCAGGTGGCGACGATCTTCTTCGCCGACTTCGGCTTCGCGGACTCCGGCAGGACCTTGCCGTCGTCGTCCATCTCCTCGCCGAAGGCGGCGTTGAGGGACATGACGTTCTCCATGCCCAGTTCCTGGAACAGCGGCTCGTTGCCGAGCCGGCGTGCCGAGTCACCGGTGCACTTCTCGTCGCCGCCCATGATCGCGAACTTGACGCCCGCGATGTGCAGGAGCTCGGCGAAGGCCTTCGTCGTCTTCTTCGCGCGGTCCTCCAGGGCGCCGGCGCAGCCGACCCAGTACAGGTACTCGACCTCGGTGAGGTCCTCGATGTCCTTGCCGACGACCGGGACCTCGAAGTCGACCTCCTTGGTCCACTCCAGGCGCTGCTTCTTGGCCAGGCCCCAGGGGTTGCCCTTCTTCTCCAGGTTCTTGAGCATCGTGCCCGCCTCGGAGGGGAACGCGGACTCGATCATCACCTGGTAGCGGCGCATGTCCACGATGTGGTCGACGTGCTCGATGTCCACCGGGCACTGTTCGACGCAGGCGCCGCAGGTGGTGCAGGACCACAGGACGTCCGGGTCGATGACGCCGTTCTCCTCCACCGTGCCGATCAGCGGCCGCTCGGCCTCGGCGAGCGCGGCGGCGGGCACCGAGGCGAGGGCCTCCTGCGACGCCTTCTCCTCGCCCTCCATGCTCTTGCCGCCGCCGGCCAGCAGGTAGGGGGCCTTGGCGTGCGCGTGGTCGCGCAGCGACATGATCAGCAGCTTGGGGGAGAGCGGCTTGCCGGTGTTCCAGGCCGGGCACTGCGACTGGCAGCGGCCGCATTCGGTGCAGGTGGAGAAGTCGAGCAGGCCCTTCCAGGAGAAGTGCTCGACCTGGGAGACGCCGAAGACGTCGTCGTCACCGGGGTCGGTGAAGTCGATCGCCCTGCCGCCCGAGGTCATCGGCTGGAGCGCGCCCAGCGCCGTGGAGCCGTCGGCCTCGCGCTTGAGCCAGATGTTGGGGAACGCCAGGAACCGGTGCCAGGCCACGCCCATGTCGGTCTTGAGCGCGACCGTGATCATCCAGATGAAGGAGGTCGCGATCTTCAGGCCGGCGAAGAAGTAGGTGAGGTTCTGGAGCGTGGAGACGTCCATGCCGCGCAGCCAGGAGACCACCGGGTACGAGACGAAGAACGAGGCCTCGTAGCCGTCCACGTGGTGCTGGGCGCCCTCCAGGGCGTGCAGCATGAAGATGCAGACGCCGACGATGAGGATGACGGCCTCGACGAAGTACGCCTGGCCGAAGTTGGAGCCCGCGAAGCGCGACTTGCGGCCCGGCTTGTCCGGCCGGCTCAGCTGGCGGATGACGATCAGGACCAGGATGCCGAGCGTCGTCATCGTGCCGAGGAACTCGACGAAGACGTTGTACGGCGCCCAGTCGCCGATGACCGGCAGGATCCAGTCGGCCTTGAAGAGCTGGCCGATCGCATTGACGATCGTCAGCAGCAGGGAGAAGAAGCCCACCGCCACGAACCAGTGCGCCACGCCGACGATGCCCCAGCGGTTCATCCGGGTGTGGCCGAGGAACTCCTTGACCACGGTGACGGTGCGCTGTGTGGGATCGTTGGTCCGGGTCCCGGCGGGCACGGACTGCCCGAGCCGCATGTAGTTGTAGATCTGCCAGACGGCGCGGCCGAACAGTGCCACGCCGACCACGATCAGGACCAGCGACACGATGATCGCGGCGAGTTGCATTGGGGCTCCTGTGAGGCGGCCTCGAAATTACTAAGCGGTAACTTATGCAGTCCGTCTGAGACTACCCTCATCCTCCTTCGCAATGTAGCCGGGCGTGAGGTGATCTGGGTCGCTGAGGGTTGCCTGACGGCTGCTCGAGAGGTGGCCGGAGATTCGGTCGCGGCCCCTCGGCGACCCGGCCGTGGCCCGGCCGTGGTCCTCTCGGGGGCCTTTCCGGCGGGCCGGGTGACGGTCCGATGTGGTGGCGCTCGGGGATCCGATCCTGTTCTGATCGTGTTATTCACACCCGATCGCCCGATATGCCCCTAATTTAAGAACCGTGCTCTACGGGATCGCCACCGCCACCGCCGCCCTGTTCCTCGCCGCCTTGCTCTCGGCCCTGCTCCGGGTGCCCGCGCTGCGGCTCGGGCTGGTCGACCGGCGGCGGGTGCGGCCGGTGCCGCTGCTGGGCGGTGCCGCCGTGGTCGGCAGCACCTGCCTGGTCGCCGCGGCGGGCGGCTGGACGGGTGCCGCTCCGCTGAGCGACGGCGTGGGCAGGCTGCTGGCGGCCGGCGCGGGGGTCGCGGTGCTCGGGCTGGTCGCGGACGTCTGGCGGCTCAAGACGTGGCTGCTGCTGGTGGGGTCGGCGATCGCGGCGGCTTTCGTGGTTCCGTACGACGAGACCGGGGTGCCCGCGGGGATCGCCGCGGTGGTCTGGATCGCCTGCGCCGCCGCCGCCTTCCGGGGGCTCGACCACGTCGACGGCCTGGCCGGCACGGTTGGGGTGCTCGTCGCCTTCGGCGTGGGCGTGTGCGCGGCGGCCGAGGTGATGGACGACCTCGCGGTACTGCTGAGCCTGCTCGCCGCCGCCCTCACCGGCTTCCTCATGCACAACTGGCATCCCGCGCGGATCGCGTTCGGCGCGTGCGGCTCCCTGTTCACCGGCTTCGTCCTCGCCGCGTCGGCCGTGCTCGTCCGTACGGGGTACGACGCGGGGTCCACCGCGGCCGTGCTGTTCGCGCTCACCGCCACGGCGACCGCCGACGCGGTGCTCGTCGTCCTCTCCCGGCGGCTGGCGGGCAGGCCGGTGGTACGCCGGGGCCCCGACCACCTCGGCCACCGGCTGCGCCGGCTCGGCCTCACCCCGCCGGGCACGACCGTCCTGCTCGGCACCGTCACCTTCGGCACGGTCCTCGTCGGCGTCCTGGTGCACACGGGCTGGCTCGCGCCGGTGAGCGCACTGTGGACGGCCGGGGTGCTCCTGCCGGCCGTCCTCGGGCTGCTGCGCGTACGGGTGTACGGCCCGCGCCGGCACACCGGCCAGTACGTCACCGGCACCCGTACCGGAATCCGTAGCGGCACCCGTACCGACGCCCGAACCGGAATCCGTACCGGTGCCGGTCTCCGGGCCCCGTCGACCTCGTCCACCGGCGTCTACGCCGGCCGGACGCGGGCAGGAGCAGGCGGCAGCGGGAGTGGGGACGGAGACGGCGGACTCGGTGGAAACAGCGGCAACAGCGGCACTGGTGGAAACCGGCCAGAAAACGGAAGAGGGAACGGAAGAGCAAACGGAATCGTGGTCGGCCGCGGGAGCGGGCAGGTGCGCCGGAGTGGGCGCGGGCGCGGGAAGGGTACGGGCGCGGGTGCGGCCCTGAGCGCCCTGAGGGCCCTGGGCGGTGGTGCGCGAGGTCTGCGGACGCCGGACTCCGCAGGCGGCCCCCGTGCCTCGGCCGCGTCCGGCGCGCGGGGGCCCCGGTCCTCGGTGTCCTCGATGCCCTCGGCCTCCGCGTCCTCCGCGTCCTCCGTCGACGGTCTCCGCAGCCCGGCGGCCGGTCTCCGCGGCCCGCGGACGGCGGCGGCCGACCTCCCGGCCGGCGTGCGGAGTCCCCGGGGCTACGGGGACTACGGGGACTACGGGGACTACGGGGGCTTCCGGGACCCCGTCGACGTGCGTCCCCCCGGCTCCCGGGGGCGGTACGGCCCCCCGGGAACCCCTCGTCCGTCACTCGGATATCCGCTTCCTCCGCCGCAGCAGAGCGCGTCGTCGCAGGTCAGGGAGGCATTGCGTGTAAGGGATGGATAAGAGTTGAGTCTCGTCGGCTCATGTCTGTTGACCCGGACGCGGCCGTCGTGCACACTTGAGTCCGTTGCACTCAAGTCAGCTGGAGGAATTCACCATGGCACGTGCGGTCGGCATCGACCTGGGCACGACTAACTCCGTCGTCAGCGTTCTGGAGGGCGGCGAGCCCACCGTCATCACCAACGCCGAGGGTGCCAGGACCACGCCGTCCGTCGTCGCCTTCGCCAAGAACGGTGAGGTGCTGGTCGGCGAGGTGGCCAAGCGTCAGGCCGTCACCAACGTCGACAGGACCATCCGGTCGGTCAAGCGCCACATGGGCACCGACTGGAAGATCAACCTGGACGGCAAGGACTTCAACCCGCAGCAGATCAGCGCCTTCGTGCTGCAGAAGCTGAAGCGGGACGCCGAGGCCTACCTGGGCGAGAAGGTGACCGACGCGGTCATCACCGTCCCGGCGTACTTCAACGACGCCGAGCGCCAGGCCACCAAGGAGGCCGGCGAGATCGCCGGTCTGAACGTCCTGCGCATCGTCAACGAGCCGACCGCCGCCGCCCTGGCGTACGGGCTCGACAAGGACGACCAGACCATCCTCGTCTTCGACCTCGGTGGCGGCACCTTCGACGTCTCGCTGCTCGAGATCGGCGACGGCGTCGTCGAGGTGAAGGCCACCAACGGCGACAACCACCTCGGTGGTGACGACTGGGACCAGCGTGTCGTCGACTACCTGGTCAAGCAGTTCCAGTCCGGTCACGGCGTGGACCTGTCCAAGGACAAGATGGCCCTCCAGCGCCTGCGCGAGGCGGCGGAGAAGGCCAAGATCGAGCTGTCCTCGTCCACCGAGACCTCGATCAACCTGCCCTACATCACCGCGTCCGCCGAGGGCCCGCTGCACCTGGACGAGAAGCTCACCCGCGCCCAGTTCCAGCAGCTGACCGCGGACCTGCTGGAGCGCTGCAAGACGCCGTTCCACAACGTCATCAAGGACGCCGGCATCTCGATCAAGGAGATCGACCACGTCGTCCTGGTCGGCGGCTCCACCCGTATGCCCGCCGTCGCCGAGCTGGTCAAGGAGCTGACCGGCGGCAACGAGGCCAACAAGGGCGTGAACCCGGACGAGGTCGTCGCCATCGGCGCCGCTCTCCAGGCCGGTGTCCTCAAGGGCGAGGTCAAGGACGTCCTGCTGCTCGACGTCACCCCGCTGTCCCTCGGTATCGAGACCAAGGGCGGCATCATGACCAAGCTGATCGAGCGCAACACGACCATCCCGACCAAGCGCTCGGAGATCTTCACCACGGCCGAGGACAACCAGCCGTCGGTGCAGATCCAGGTCTACCAGGGCGAGCGTGAGATCGCCGCGTACAACAAGAAGCTCGGCATGTTCGAGCTGACCGGTCTGCCGCCGGCGCCGCGCGGCGTCCCGCAGATCGAGGTCGCCTTCGACATCGACGCCAACGGCATCATGCACGTGACCGCGAAGGACCTGGGCACGGGCAAGGAGCAGAAGATGACCGTCACCGGTGGCTCCTCGCTGCCGAAGGACGAGGTCGACCGCATGCGCCAGGAGGCCGAGAAGTACGCGGAGGAGGACCACGCCCGCCGCGAGGCCGCCGAGACCCGCAACCAGGGCGAGCAGCTCGTCTACCAGACGGAGAAGTTCCTCAAGGACAACGAGGACAAGGTCCCCGGCGAGGTCAAGACCGAGGTCGAGGAGGCCGTCGCCGAGCTGAAGGAGAAGCTCAAGGGCGAGGACACCACCGAGATCCGCACCGCCACGGAGAAGGTCGCCGCCGTCTCCCAGAAGCTCGGCCAGGCGATGTACGCCGACGCCCAGGGCGCCCAGGCCGCCGGCGGTGCCGGTGAGGCCGGTGCCTCCCAGGCGAAGGCCGACGACGACGTGGTGGACGCCGAGATCGTCGACGACGAGCGCAAGGACGGTGCCGCGTGACGGAGGAGACCCCGGGCTTCGACGAGCAGCAGCCCGACGTCCCCTCCGGCGCCACCTCCGACGACGCCGAGCCGAAGGCCGCCTCCTCCGCAAAGGAGGAGGGGGCGGCCCCGGCCGGGGACGCCGCTCAGTCGGCCGGTCTGACGGCCCAGCTGGACCAGGTACGCACCGCGCTCGGTGAGCGCACCGCGGACCTCCAGCGGCTGCAGGCCGAGTACCAGAACTACCGGCGCCGGGTCGAACGGGACCGCGTCGCGGTCAAGGAGATCGCCATCGCGAACCTCCTGACCGAGCTGCTTCCCGTACTCGACGACATCGGGCGGGCACGGGAACACGGCGAACTGGTGGGCGGTTTCAAGTCCGTCGCCGAGTCGATGGAGACCGTGGCGGCCAAGATGGGACTGCAGCAGTTCGGCAAGGAGGGCGAGCCCTTCGACCCGACGATCCACGAAGCCCTGATGCACAGCTACGCGCCGGACGTCACCGAGACGACCTGCGTGGCGATCCTGCAGCCCGGGTACCGGATCGGCGAGCGCACCATCCGCCCCGCGCGGGTGGCGGTGGCCGAGCCGCAGCCGGGCGCGCAGACGGTCAAGGCGGCGGACGAGTCCGGCAAGGACAAGGCCGCCGAGCAGACCGACGACAAGGACAGCGGTGGCCCGGAGGAGGGCTGACGTAATAGGCATCGACGCACGAGAGGAGGGACGTCGGGGATGAGCACCAAGGACTTCATCGAGAAGGACTTCTACAAGGTCCTCGGCGTCCCCAAGGACGCCACCGAAGCCGAGATCAAGAAGGCGTACCGCAAGCTCGCCCGCGAGTACCACCCGGACGCCAACAAGGGCAACGTCAGGGCCGAGGAGCGCTTCAAGGAGATCTCCGAGGCGAACGACGTCCTCGGCGACCCCAAGAAGCGCAAGGAGTACGACGACGCCCGCGCCCTCTTCGGCAACGGCGGCTTCCGTCCCGGTCCCGGGGCGGGCGGCGGCTCCTTCAACTTCGACCTGGGCGACCTCTTCGGCGGCGGCGCCCAGGGGGGCGGCGCGTCGGGCGGCTTCGGCGGCGGGATCGGTGACGTCTTCGGGGGCCTGTTCAACCGGGGCGGCGCCGGAACCGGCACGCGGGCCCAGCCGCGGCGCGGCCAGGACATCGAGTCCGAGGTCACGCTGAGCTTCACGGAGGCCATCGAGGGCGCCACGGTCCCGCTGCGGATGTCGTCGCAGGCGCCGTGCAAGGCCTGTTCCGGCACCGGCGACAAGAACGGCACGCCGCGGGTGTGCCCGACCTGCGTCGGCACCGGGCAGGTGGCGCGCGGCTCCGGCGGCGGTTTCTCGCTGACCGACCCGTGCCCGGACTGCAAGGGCCGCGGTCTGATCGCGGAGAACCCGTGCGAGGTCTGCGCGGGCTCCGGGCGTGCCAAGTCGTCCCGGACGATGCAGGTCCGCATCCCCGCCGGGGTGTCGGACGGGCAGCGGATCCGGCTGCGCGGCAAGGGCACTCCGGGCGAGCGCGGCGGCCCGGCGGGCGACCTGTACGTGGTGGTCCACGTCGGGGACCACCCGGTCTTCGGACGCAAGGGCGACAACCTCACGCTCACCGTGCCGGTCACGTTCGACGAGGCCGCCCTCGGCGGCGAGGTCCGCGTGCCCACGCTCGGCGGGCCGCCGGTGACGCTGAAGCTGCCGCCGGGCACGCCCAACGGCCGGACGATGCGCGCCCGCGGCAAGGGCGCGGTCCGCAAGGACGGCACCCGCGGGGACCTGCTGGTCACCGTCGAGGTGAGTGTTCCCAAGGATGTGGCGGGGAAGGCTCGGGACGCGCTGGAGGCGTATCGCGAGGCGACCGCGGGCGAGGACCCGCGGGCGGAGCTGTTCGAGGCCGCGAAGGGAGCATGAGGGAGATGGACGGCCGCCGACGCAACCCGTACGAACTGACGGAAGACACACCGGTGTACGTCATCTCCGTGGCGGCGCAGCTGTCCGGACTGCACCCGCAGACCCTCCGCCAGTACGACCGGCTGGGCCTGGTGTCCCCGGACCGCACCGCGGGCCGGGGCCGGCGCTACTCGGCCCGCGACATCGAACTGCTCCGCCAGGTGCAGCAGTTGTCGCAGGACGAGGGCATCAACCTGGCCGGCATCAAGCGGATCATCGAACTGGAGAACCAGGTCGCGGCGTTGCAGTCCCGGGTCGCCGAACTCCAGGCGGCCCTGGAGGGCGCCGCGGCCACGATGCGCCAGCGCGAGGCCGCCGTCCACGCCTCCTACCGCCGGGACCTCGTCCCGTACCAGGAGGTGCAGCAGACCAGTGCGCTGGTGGTGTGGCGGCCCAAGCGGCAGCAGTCCTCGGACTGACGCGCGCGGATACGGCTGACCCGCACTGACCCGCACCGGCCCGCCGTTCGCACGGCGGGCCGCCCGCGCACGGCCGACAGGGGCCCGGAGAGATCCGGGCCCCTGTCGCTTGTTCGCCGCAGGTCAGACGCGGGCCGCGCGGCGGCGACGGGCGCCGATCCAGGCGGCGGCTGCGCCGAGCGCGACGAGGACGCCGGCGAGGGCGCTGTAGAGCCCCGTGGAGGAGGCGCCGGTGTGGGCGAGCGAGCCGCCGCCGGCAGCGGTCGTGAGGGTGGTGCCGGCGCCGCCGCCCGTGCCGCCGCCGGTGGCACCGGCCGGGGCCGTGGTGGAGGCGGTCGCGGTGGGCGCGGCGGAGGACGAGCCGGGGCCGGAGGGGGTCTTGGCCGGGGAGGCGGAGGGGGCGGGGGTGCTCGTGGCGGGGTTCTCGGGACCGGCCTTCACCTGGACTGCGGCGCCGTTGAACTCGTAGGAGTCACCCATGGAGTAGGCGGCCCGCAGCGGGAAGGAGATCTCCTTGCCGATGGAGGTGTTGAAGCTCAGCGAGAAGTACAGCTTGAGGTCCTCGGGGCCCGATGCGGCGCCGAAGCCCTTGGGCAGCGGGGGAAGCTCCCAGACACCCCCGTCGGTCTGCTTCATCGTGACGATCTTGCCGCCGACCTCCGCCTCCAGGATCAGGCGGTTGCGCAGGGTGCCCGACGGGGTGGGCCCGTCGACGTAGACCGTGCGGTTCACCTGTGCCGGGAACTCGCCCGGTCCCGTGGCCCTCGTGGTCAGTACGAGGCTCGTGCGCTTGCCGGGCCGCGCTACGACCCCGTCCCACTTCCACGAGGTGTTCAACCGGCCCGGCTTCGTCTCCGGCTTGGTCTTGAAGACGACCGTGTCGCCGGCCGGGCCGGCCTCGACGTTGTTGCGGATGCCGTCGGCGGTCAGCGTGAAGTCGCTGTCGTTGGTGGGGTAGTGGGCGCCGAGGCCGACGGTGACCTTCCAGGTGAACTCGGCCTTGGCCGGGATCGAGAAGGACGAGGAGGCGTTGCCGGTCGCCGGGTAGAACAGGCCCTGCCACTGGCCGTCCTGCTGTCCGACCATGGACTTGGTGGCCGGCGCGTCGAGCGCGGTGACCCCGAAGACGACGGAGTCCGACAGCAGCGGGCTCGGGCCCTTCGCCTTGCCGTTGAGCCAGGCCGCGAAGTCCTGTGCCTTGTCGGAGGAGTTGGTGACCGTGAGCGTCATCGACTCGGTCGCACCGCCGCGCTCCAGCGGGCCGCTGGGGGTGGGCGCGCCGAGGGTCATCCGCAGCGGAGTGGCACCGGCCTGCTCGGCGGCGCCTGCGGTGGCCGGGACGAACACGGCGCCCGCGACGGCGGCGACGACGGTGGTGGCGGCCAGCGTGCGAATGCGGCGGGCGGTGGCGGAACGAGTGGGCATGGTGGATTTCCCCCCGGGAATCGACAGGGCACACGGCACACGGCACGGCGGGCGGCAGTGGGCCGGAAAAAGAGCGAAGAGATGAGAGAGGTGCCGCTTGCCGACCGGTCTTGCATTCCCCCCGGCGGCTCGCGGTGTGTTCATCTTCACTCAGAGTTCGTTCGTGATCGATCTGCACTTCGTCACCGCTTCGCCACAACGGGCGGAAGGACAGGTTCAGCTCCGCTCGCTCAGTCCTCGCCCGCTCCCCGGAGGTCTTTGCCCTTCGATGGCCCTTCGACGGGCCGATCCTGAACCACCGTGCGCTCCGCACCGGGTGGAGGGTCCGTGAAGAGTGCCGGAAGGGGGTTCCGCGAGCTTCCGCAAAGCCTCCACACAGAAAGCGGAGCGTGGTGTTGTCATCTCGTTAAGTGGTTCCGCTTGACGCCGATGGGCCCCGACGCGTTGGCTTTTGAGCCACCTGGGCCACAATGCTGCGCCCGCGTCCGGAAGGCACCAGAAGTGAGCACCTCGATGCGTCGTATCGCCATGGCCGTGGCCGCGTCCACGCTGACCTTCCCGCTGGCCGCCTGCGGGGCGCTCGGAGGGTCGGGGAGCAGCAGCAAGGCGAGCCCGACCAAGGGCAACGACCTGACGGTGGGGCTGCTCCTGCCCGAGACGGCGAACACGCGCTACGACCGCTTCGACGCGCCTGCCCTGAAGAACAAGGTCGCCGAACTGACCCGGAAGCAGGGCAAGGTCGAGTACGCGAACGCCGGGGCGAGCGCGAGCCGGCAGCTGAGCCAGATGCAGAAGATGATCGACGGCAAGGTCGACGTCATCGTGCTCGACGCCGTCGACGCGCACGGCATCGCCGGGCAGGTGAAGAAGGCCAAGGACGCGGGCATCCCGGTCATCGCCTACGACCGGCTCGCCGAGGGCCCCATCGACGCGTACATCTCCTTCGACAACGATCTGGTCGGCGAGGTGCAGGGCCGTTCCCTGCTGGAGGCGATGGGTTCGCAGGCGTCCAGCTCCGCCAAGGTCGTCATGATGAACGGCTCGCCCACCGACCCGAACGCCAAGCAGTTCAAGGCGGGCGCCGTCGCCCAGCTGAACGGCAAGGTGACGATCGCCAAGTCCTACGACGTCAAGGACTGGAAGGCGGAGATCGCCCAGGCGGACATGGCCAAGGCGATCGAGGCGATCGGCAAGAGCGACGTCGCCGGCGTCTACGCGGCCAACGACGGCATGGCGGGCGGCGTCATCGCGGCGCTCAAGGAGGCGGGCGTGACGAAGCTGCCGCCGGTCACCGGGCAGGACGCCGAACTCGCCGGGGTGCAGCGGATCGTGAGCGGCGAGCAGTACATGAGCGTGTACAAGTCCTACCCGACGGAGGCCGAGAACGCCGCCGAGATGGCCGTCGCCAAGGTCCAGGGCAAGGACATCCAGTTCGACTCGCTGACCCGGGACCGGGTCGACAGCCCGACCACCAGGAACATTCCGTCGCAGATGGTCTCCGTCGTCGCGCTGACCAGGAGCAACATCAAGGAGACCGTCATCGCCGACGGCATCTACAAGGCGTCCGACATCTGCACGGCCAAGTACAGCGCGGACTGCGCGGCGATCGGCCTCAAGTAGCCGCGCCGGCAACGGTGGTACCGGGGGTCCCCCGTACGGGTCGCTCCGCGGTCGCACGGTGCCGCAGGCCCTGGTGCGGGGCCTGCGGTCGAGGCCCGTACATACCGGGCGTGAACGGTGTTTTCCGGGGGTCGTGCCGCCGGAAGCCGTGTTGCACAGCCGGTCCGGGCCGCGCATAGTTGCGCTGCGGAACCACGCGGAAACCGGGGGTGTGATGGGCCATGGCCGGGCACGGGGCGCAGGAGCATCCTCACGGCGCCGACCGACTGTGCGAGGCGGGGGACCGCGTGTACTCCCGGGCCGTACGGCGCGGCCGGGTGCCGCGCGGCGACGCCGATCCGGTGCCCTGCCTGCTTGAGCTGGCGCTGCTGCACCCGGACCCCGACGACATGGACTTCCTGGTGCCGACGGCGCCGCAGGAGGTCATGACGCGGCTGCTGCGCGGGATGTACGACGAGGTCAGCGAGAGCCACCGGCGGGTGGGCTCGGCGGTGGCCGCCTTCGAGCGGTACGCGGGCCTCGGCCGTCAGGTGCGGGTGCCCGCCGCGGGCGCCGAGGGCAGCGCGATCCGGGTCCTGGACGGGCTGTCCCGCATCCAGGCGGCGATGGACGAGGCGACCCAGGTGTGCACGCGGGAGGTGCTGACCGTGCAGCCCGGCGGGATCCGCCGGGAGCACGAGCTGTCGGAGGGGCTGCCCAGGGCGCTGGCGCTGCGCGCCCGCGGGGTGCGGATGCGCGACCTGTACACGCATGTGGCCCGGCACGGCCAGGGCCTGCTCAACTACATGGAGCTGATGGGCGACGCGGCCGAGGCGCGCACGCTGGACGAGGTGATCGACCGGCTGATCCTCTTCGACCGTACGGTGGCCTTCATCCCCGCCAGCGCCGATCACACGATGGCGCTCGAGCTGCGCCACCCGGCGCTCGTGGAGTACCTGGTGACGGTCTTCGAGCGGCAGTGGCGGCTGGCGATCCCGCTCACCGCGCCGCTGCCGGACACCGGCATCGAGGGCATCTCCCACCGTGAGCAGTCGATCGCGGCGCTGCTGGCGGAGGGCCACCAGGACGCGGTGATCGCCGAGCGGCTGGGTATCAGCGTGCGCACCTGCCGGGCCCACATCGCCCGCCTGTCGGAGACGCTGGGCGCGGCCAGCCGCACGCAGTTGGGGGTGCGGATCGCCCAGGCGGGGCTGGACGGGCCGCCGCGCGCGGTCGGCGCGGGCACGGTCGGCGTCCCCGCGGCGCCGGGCCGCAGGTCTCCGACCGTCCGCTGAGGCGACCGTGCGCCCGCCTTGGGTTTCAGGGTTCCTGCTTGAGGATCCCGGACTGGGCGATGAGGAAGCCGAGCTGGGCGCGGCTGCCGCTGCCCAGGGCGGTGGCCAGCTTGGCGATGTGGGCGCGGCAGGTGCGGACGTTCATGCCGAGGCGGCGGGCGATGGCCTCGTCGACGTGGCCCTCGACGAGGAGTTTGGCGATGGAGTGCTGGATCTCGGTGATGCCGTCGGGCGCGGTCTCGTAGGGTGTGCCGGCGCTCAGCGGGACGGCGCGGCTCCACATGAACTCGAAGACCTTGATCAGGTAGCGGACCAGGCCGGGGTGGCGCAGTTCCAGCGCGACCTGCTGGTCGTCCCTGGTGGGGATGAAGGCGACCGTCTCGTCGCAGACGATGAGGCGCTCGACCAGTTCGTCGATGGAGCGGTACTCCACCTTGCCGTCGGCGAGCCGGGCGGCGTAGGCGAGCTTCTCCTGGCTGTAGCGTGCGGTGTGCTGGTAGAGGGTGCGGATCCTGACGCCGCGCTCGATCAGGGGGCGGTCGCGTTCCAGGCCGCGCAGCACGCTGCGTTCGGATACGCGGTCGCTGGGCTGGACGGTGAGCATCTCGGTACGGCACTGTGCCGTGGCGAGGTTGAGCGCGGTGTTGATCCGCTCGCCGCCCTCCAGGACGGTGATCGAGTCGCCGCCGGAGGTGGCCTGGGCGCTCAGGGCCATGAACGGCTCAAAGACGTCTGCGAGGTCGCCGGCCGCCCGGCGGCGTTCGGTGATCTCCCGCTCGATGGGATTGAGCCGCTGGGCGAGGGCGAGTGCCGGGGGCACGGGGCGCAGCCAGTCCGGGTCGTCCGGATCGGGATGGAGCAGGGCGAACTCGATCAGACAGGGTGCCGGTTCTATCTCCGTGCGGGCGATACGTCCCGCACGGAGGGCTGCCGCGTAAAGGCGGCTGCCGTCCCCGCACAGCTCGCTCATCGCATGGGGATGTGTCGGATTTATGTGATTCGTAGTCAAATCTCCACCCCCCAGGGTCCTGAACATGCAGGAACATGATGCACCGATTGTGTGGCCATGACGTGCCCGAATGAGCCATCGTCGTACGTGACGGGGGAAAAGGGGACCTTCAAGTGAGGACGAAGCCGATTATGGGTAACAAACTGCTTCGCTCGGTGCTTGTCGCCGCCTTCTCCGCCGTTGTGGCCCTCGGCGCGCTGAGTGGCATCCACGGTGCGAAGAGTGATGTTCAGGCGAACAGCACCTGGCCGTCGGTGGCCGTGAACTCCACCACCTCGGGCAATGGCGCCGCTGCGACAGATGGAGCCGGGAGTTGATGTGACCACACCACCCGACGACCGTTCCTTCCGCCGTGAAATGGCCACCGCCTACCGCTCCGGCTGGCACTTCATCGACCTGATCACCGCCATCCCCCACAGTGGTGACTCGCTGATGGTGACCGTCTTCGGAGAGCCGGTCGTCGTGACGCGGGACGAGGACGGTGACGTACGGGCCTTCCGGTGCCTGCGGCGTCCTCGGGGGGCGCCGCAGCCCGTACGGTGTGCCATCCGATACGGAATGATCTTCGTGAACCTGGACCAGCGGGACCACCGGCAGGTGGCGCCGGAGCCCGCCGACATCAGGACCATCTCAGCCACCCCCCGCAGTGCCTGACGCGATTCCCCCGTCGTAACAGATCGCTCAGGTGCTTCCCCCCGCAGCGGCGTCACCGTGACCTGAACACGGTGACGCCGCTGCAGTTTCATGGGGATTTCCGCGGATACCGCCGTTTTTCTGCTCTGGCTGGAAAAGGCCCCTGGTCGCGCTCGCGCTCAGCCGCGGCCCAGCGCCCGGGTCAGCTCGATCTCGATCACCACGCGCAGCGGGTTGTGCCGCGGGGTGCGCTGGTAGCGCTCGGTGTAGCGGCGTTCCGCCTCGGCGATCCGCTCCGGTTCCGTGCGGACGCGGGCGCGTCCCTCCAGCGTGGCCCACCGCCGGCCGTCCACTTGGCACACGGCCACGGGGGTGCCGTCCTCCCCGGCCGCCAGCACGTTCCTCGCCTTGGCGCTCGTGCTGCTCGTGATCACCCGTGCCAGCCGCGCCTCGGGGTCGTACGTCACGCCGACCGGCACGACGTGCGGTGTGCCGTCGAGGCGCAGAGTGGTCAGGGTGCACACATGCCGTTCCCGCCAGAAGGTGAGGTACGGCACGTCGGGAGCCCCCGGGTCGAGGGTGTACGTCGTGGTGGCCATGGCAAGAATGTATGCGGCGAGCGCCTTGAGTGGAATAGACTCAACTTTGTGCACGTTGTTTGAGTCAGTACTGGGAGACTGGCAGACCGCTGACGCCGAGGAGGAGAGAAGCGACCGTGGACGCCGAGCTGACCAACAGGAGCCGGGACGCCATTCAGGCGGCCGGCAACCGGGCCGTGTCCGGGGGACACCCCGACCTGACCCCCGCCCACCTGCTGCTCGCGCTGCTGGAGGGTCAGGACAACGAGAACATCGTCGACCTGTTGTCGGCCGTCGACGCCGACCAGGCGTCCCTGCGTGCGGGCGCCGAACGGGTCCTCGCGTCGCTGCCCAGCGTGACCGGGTCCACCGTCGCGCCGCCGCAGCCCAACCGCGAGCTGCTGGCCGTGATCGCGGACGCGCAGAACCGGGCGCGGGAGTTGGGCGACGACTACCTTTCCACCGAGCACCTGCTGATCGGCACCGCCGCGAAGGGCGGCGCGGCCGGCGAGGTGCTCACCGGTCAGGGCGCGAACGCGAAGAAGCTGCAAGAGGCGTTCCAGAAGGCGAGGGGAGGGCGCCGGGTGACCACACCCGACCCCGAGGGCCAGTACAAGGCCCTGGAGAAGTTCGGCACCGACTTCACGGCTGCGGCGCGTGAGGGCAAGCTGGACCCGGTCATCGGCCGGGACCAGGAGATCCGCCGCGTCGTGCAGGTGCTGTCGCGGCGCACGAAGAACAACCCGGTCCTCATCGGTGAGCCCGGCGTCGGCAAGACAGCCGTCGTGGAAGGGCTCGCCCAGCGGATCGTCAAGGGCGACGTGCCCGAGTCCCTGAAGGACAAGCGGCTGGTCGCCCTCGACCTCGGAGCGATGGTCGCGGGCGCCAAGTACCGCGGCGAGTTCGAGGAGCGGCTGAAGACCGTCCTGGCCGAGATCAAGGACTCCGACGGCCAGATCATCACCTTCATCGACGAGCTGCACACCGTCGTCGGCGCGGGCGCCGGCGGCGACTCCGCCATGGACGCCGGCAACATGCTCAAGCCGATGCTGGCCCGCGGTGAGCTGCGCATGGTCGGCGCGACGACGCTCGACGAGTACCGCGAGCGGATCGAGAAGGACCCGGCCCTGGAGCGGCGCTTCCAGCAGGTGCTGGTCGCCGAGCCCAGCGTCGAGGACTCCATCGCGATCCTGCGCGGACTCAAGGGCCGCTACGAGGCCCACCACAAGGTGCAGATCAACGACTCCGCGCTGGTGGCCGCCGCGACCCTGTCCGACCGCTACATCACCTCCCGCTTCCTGCCCGACAAGGCCATCGACCTCGTCGACGAGGCCGCCTCCCGGCTCCGTATGGAGATCGACTCCTCGCCCGTGGAGATCGACGAACTCCAGCGCGCCGTCGACCGGCTGCGCATGGAGGAGCTGGCCCTCGACAAGGAGACCGACGCCGCCTCGCGCGACCGGCTGGAGAAGCTGCGCCGCGACCTCGCCGACAAGGAGGAGGAACTGCGTGGCCTGACCGCACGCTGGGAGAAGGAGAAGCAGTCCCTCAACCGGGTCGGTGAGCTGAAGGAGAAGCTGGACGACCTGCGCGGCCAGGCCGAGCGCGCCCAGCGCGACGGCGACTTCGACACCGCCTCCAAGCTGCTGTACGCCGAGATCCCGGAGCTGGAGAAGGAACTGGAGGCCGCCTCGCGCGCCGAGGAGGAGGCCGCCAAGGACACCATGGTCAAGGAGGAGGTCGGCCCCGACGACATCGCCGACGTGGTCGCCTCCTGGACCGGCATCCCGGCGGGCCGCCTGCTGGAGGGCGAGACGCAGAAGCTGCTGCGCATGGAGGACGAGATCGGCAGGCGCCTGATCGGGCAGACCGAGGCCGTGCGGGCCGTCTCCGACGCCGTACGCCGCAGCCGCGCCGGCATCGCCGACCCGGACCGGCCCACCGGCTCGTTCCTCTTCCTCGGCCCGACCGGTGTCGGCAAGACGGAACTGGCCAAGGCGCTCGCCGACTTCCTCTTCGACGACGAGCGGGCGATGGTCCGCATCGACATGTCGGAGTACAGCGAGAAGCACAGCGTGGCCCGGCTGGTCGGCGCCCCGCCCGGATACGTCGGCTACGAGGAGGGCGGCCAGCTCACGGAGGCGGTCCGCCGCCGCCCCTACAGCGTCGTCCTGCTCGACGAGGTGGAGAAGGCCCACCCGGAGGTCTTCGACATCCTCCTCCAGGTGCTCGACGACGGCCGCCTCACCGACGGCCAGGGGCGCACGGTCGACTTCCGCAACGCCATCCTGGTGCTGACCTCGAACCTGGGCAGCCAGTTCCTGGTCGACCCCGTGACGAGCGAGGCGGAGAAGAAGGAACAGGTCCTGGAGGTGGTCCGTGCCTCCTTCAAGCCGGAGTTCCTCAACCGCCTCGACGACCTGGTGGTCTTCTCCGCGCTCACCAAGGAGGAGCTGAGCCGGATCGCGAAGCTCGCCATCGAGCGCCTCGCCAAGCGGCTCTCGGAGCGGCGCCTGACCCTGGACGTCACCCCCGAGGCCCTGGCGTGGCTCGCAGACGAGGGCATGGACCCGGCCTACGGGGCCCGGCCGCTGCGCCGCCTGGTGCAGACCGCCATCGGCGACCGCCTCGCCAAGGAGATCCTGTCCGGCGAGATCAAGGACGGCGACACGGTGCGCGTCGACCGCTTCGGCGAGGGGCTGCTGGTGGGCCCCGCGACCGGCAAGACGCTGTAACCGGCCGACCGCGCGCGACGGCCCGCCACCCGCCCGGTGGCGGGCCTTCGCGCGCCATGGCGGGCGTGCCCGTCCGCGTCCGGCCGGGGACGGTCCGGCCGGGGCGGCCACCCGTCCGGCCGGATCGTGTCAGCCCAGGGCTGACAAGACCGCCGGGGCTTGCCACGCCCCGCCCCGCATGGTGGAGGATGGCAGGATCCGTACGAAGGGAAAAACACGGTGAGCATCGACCCGTCCTCGATTCCGAATTTCGGGGGCCAGCCCGAGCCGCAGTCCCAAGGACCGGCGGGCCCCGTCGTCCCGGATCAGGACCTCGTGAAGCAGCTCCTGGACCAGATGGAACTCAAGCACCTCGTCGACGAGGAGGGTGACCTCGTCGCGCCGTGGGAGCAGTTCCGCACGTACTTCATGTTCCGTGGCGAGGACGACCAGCAGGTCTTCTCGGTGCGGACGTTCTACGACCGGCCGCACAAGATCGACGAGAAGCCCCAGCTGCTGGAGGCCATCGACGACTGGAACCGGCGCACCCTGTGGCCCAAGGTCTACACGCACACCCACGACGACGGCACCGTCCGCCTCATCGGCGAGGCGCAGATGCTGATCGGCATGGGCGTGAGCATCGAGCACTTCGTCTCCTCGACGGTCAGCTGGGTGCGGGCCGCGCTGGAGTTCGACCGCTGGCTCATCGAGCAGCTCGGCCTGGAGGGCGAGGGCGGCGAGGCGGACGGGCCGGAGGACGGCGACGCCGAGGCGTGACAGCCGCCCAGCCGCCTACAGCGGTGTGTGCGTGATCGCCAGCAGATACGCACCGTAAGCGAACGAGAGCCCGGTCAGGGCACAGGCCGGAACGGCCGCGTGCCAGGGCCGGGCTCTCGCCGTGCGCACCAGGACCCGCGCGAGCGGGAGCAGCAGCGGGAAGGCGGGCAGCAGGAAGCGCGGCTTGCACTGGAAGAAGCCCGAGCCGCCGCAGGCCACCACCAGGAGCGCGCCGCTGTAGGCGACCAGGGGCAGGGGCGCGCGGTCCAGCACGAGCAGCGCGTACAGCAGCAGGCCCGCGGCGACGATCGTCAGCGCGCCGAAGAACAGGAACGCCTCCTTGTGCAGCAGCAGGTGCTTGACGAAGCGCAGGGCGCCCACCCCGAAGTCGAAGCGGGAGCCCCACAGCCGCTGCAACCGCAGGTATCCGCCGAGCGGGTCACCGGTGCGGTGCCCCACCCACAGGACGTAGCCGGCCCAGCCCAGCGGGGCCAGCGCGGCGCCCGTCCACAGCCTGTGGGAAACACGACTCCGGCTTCGGTACACCGCCGCGCCGGCCGCGGCCAGCACCGCGACCGCCACGGCCAGCCCGTTGGGCCTGGCCAGGCCGGCCAGCGCGGCCAGCGCGCCGGCGCGCACCCAGTGCCCGGCGAGCACCGCGTACAGCGCCCAGGCGGCGCAGGCCGTGAGCACCGGCTCGCTGTAGCCCATGGACAGCACGACCGAGTGCGGCAGCAGCCCCCACAGCACGGCGAGGGCGGTACCGACGGCGCGTCCGTGCAGCCGGGCGCCGACGGCGTAGATCCCGCCGGCGGCCACCGCGGCGGCGCACCAGGCCACCACCAGCCCGGCGCCGCCCCCGCTGAGCGGGGTCAGCAGGCGCAGGGAGCGGATCAGTGCCGGGTACAGCGGGAAGAACGCCAGGTCGTCGTGGACGACGCCGGGCCGGGGGCGCTCGACGAAGCCGTAGCCGTGGGCGGCGATCCGCAGGTACCACGGGGAGTCCCAGGACCGGGCGAGCAGGGCGACGGGGTGCCTGCCGTGCGTCCACGCGGTCACGGCGAGCACCGCAGCCCCGGCGGCCCGGACCGCGACGAACAGGGCGGCGGCCGTGACGGCGGGCCGGAGCAGGGCCTTCCGTGCGGTGTCCGGCTCGGCGGCGGGCGGGGACGGTGGCAGGGTGCTGACACTGGTCACATCGGCATACTGCGGGACGAAGCGGACGCAGGCTGCGGTTGTTCGGCCGGTCGGCGGAAGCCGCCGTCCCCCGGACATTCGAACGCGCCCGGGCGACGTGGCCCCGACCGGGACGGAACCCGGGTCAGGACGCCAGGCCCTGGAGGCGGGCGGTGGCCTCCTGGAGGACTTCCTCCTTCTTGCAGAAGGCGAAGCGGACCTGGGCGCGGCCGGCGTCCGGGTCGTCGTAGAAGACGGAGTTCGGGATGGCGACCACGCCGCAGCGTTCGGGCAGGGCGCGGCAGAAGGCGTAGGCGTCCTTCTCGCCGAAGGGGGTGATGTCGGTGGTGATGAAGTACGTGCCCTGCGGCTGGTACACCTGGAAGCCGGCGGCGCGCAGGCCCTCGCCGAGCAGGTCGCGCTTGCGGTGCAGGTCGGCGCGGAAGCCGTCGAAGTAGGAGTCCGGCAGGCGCAGCGCCTCGGCGATCGCGTACTGGAACGGGCCCGCGCTGACGTACGTGAGGAACTGCTTGGCGCTGCGGACGGCGGCGACGAGCGGCGCGGCGGCCGTGACCCAGCCGACCTTCCAGCCGGTGAAGGAAAACGTCTTCCCTGCCGAGGAGATGGAGACGGTGCGCTCGCGCATGCCGGGCAGGGTCGCCAGCGGGTGGTGGGTGCCGTCGTAGACCAGGTGTTCGTACACCTCGTCGGTGATCACCAACAGGTCGCGTTCGACGGCGAGTTCCGCGACGGCCGCCAGCTCCTCGCGGGTGAGGACCGTACCGGTCGGGTTGTGCGGAGTGTTGATCAGCAGCAGCCGGGTCCGGTCGGTCACGGCCGCGCGCAGCTCGTCGAGGTCCAGCCGGAACGCGCCGTCGTGCGGGCGCAGCGTCACCGGCACCCGGCGTCCGCCCGCCATCGCGATGCAGGCCGCGTAGGAGTCGTAGTACGGCTCCAGGGCGACCACCTCGTCCCCGGGTTCCAGCAGGCCCAGCAGGGCCGCCGCGATGGCCTCGGTGGCACCCGCCGTGACCAGGACCTCCGTGTCCGGGTCCCAGGAGAGGCCGTAACGCCGCTGCTGGTGGTCGGCGACGGCCGTGCGCAGCTCGGGGACGCCCGGGCCCGGCGGGTACTGGTTGCCGCGTCCCTCGCGCAGCGCCCGCACGGCGGCCTCGCGGATCTCCTCGGGGCCGTCGGTGTCGGGGAAGCCCTGTCCCAGGTTGATGGACCCGGTCGAGGCGGCCAGGGCGGACATCTCGGCGAAGATCGTCGTCCCGAACTCGGCGAGCCTGCGGTTGAGGAACGGGCGTGCGCTGGAGGTCATGCGGGACATCCTGCGCTCAAGCTCTGGAGTTCCTCAAGTGTGCTTTGGCCGAGGTGGCGTCCGGGCATCTCCCGGTCACGCAACGAGCGAGGCGCCCACGGGGGGCCGTTTCGGGGGACCTCCGGGGGAGCGTCCCGGGGGATCGGAAGGAGCGTGACGCCATGGTCTTCGCAGTCCTCATGGCGCTGGTCGCGATGGCGGTGGCCGGCTGCCTGGTTTCCGCCGGGCGCCGCAGGCGCCGGGGCGCGGGCCGGGTCCGGCTGACCAAGCGCGGGCGGGCGGGGTCGTACAGCGCGGGCGGCGGGAGCGCCGGGGGTGCCGGCTGGTGGGCGTCGTCGGACAGTTCGTCGGGCGGCGGTTCGTCGGGGCATCACTCCGGTGGACACCACTCCGGGGGGCATCACTCCTGCGGGGGGAACTCGTGCGGCGGGGGTTCGTCGTGCGGCGGCGGGTCCTCGTGCGGCGGGGGTTCGTCGTGCGGCGGCGGGTGCGGGGGCGGCTGACCCGGGCGGCGGCGCCTGGTGGTGAGCGGGATGTGCCGTTCCGGTGTGCGGTCCGGCGCGCCGAGACGCGCGCCCCTCTGTGCGCCGTGGCGCACGCCGTGGTTGAACAGTTGAGCAGGTAGGCCCTCTGAGGGATGGAAACCCTACGAAGTTGGGTAAAAAGGCTGTGGCGGCGCCGCTGTTCATGATTCGCTCTACCTCGCCGACGCAGCCCCCAGGACATCCTCCACACCTCTTCCGAACTGGTTCTGAACCGGGTTCCGAACCGGGGTGACGGGCCGTCCTCCCCGTGCCGACCGGGGTGCGCCGGGTCCCGACCCTCCTCTCTTCTGCGTGCTAGCGGAGCCGATCCATGCTCACCACCCTGAACACCTCCTACACCGATACGCGCGCGGCCGACCTCGCCTGGGCCCTGGGGCGCGAGCCGCTGCCCGCCCTGGCCGTGCTCGACCTCGAAATGTCCGGGGTGAAACTCCAGTTGAGACTGCTCGGCGCCTCCCACCAGGTTCTCGTGGAGGAGGAGCGGGGCGCCTGTTCGGAGACGGTCGCGTGCATCGCCGGATCCAGCACGCCCCTTCCCCTCGGCGTCGCCAAGCGGGTCGGCGACTGGGAGTACGAGTTCGCCGCGCGCGTCGAGGAACTCACTCCCGGCTCCTTCGCGGGCCGCGCCCAGGAGTTGCTCGCCCTCGTCTCCGACCACCCGCACGGCCTCGCCGGTGTCTTCCCGGGCAGCCCGCACGCGTTCACCGCGATGCTGGCCCAGCGGCAGGACGGCCAGGTGCACTGGCGCACCTGGCACGCCTACCCGCAGGACGGCCAGTTGGTGGCGACCCGCACCCGGGTCGGCGCACGCCGGCCGGCCCCGGCCGCCGTCGACTGAACGCGGCCGGACCCCACCGCGCGGGCAACTCCCGTTTCCACACGTGTGGGTGACGCTGCGTGCCACAACAGTGACGTAACGTCGCAGTCGTGATCGAACCGCACGCCCCGGCCCCGCCCCGCCCGGCCCCGCCCCGCCCGGCCCCGTCCTGTCCGGTGTCGTCCCGGAGCGGCCCCGTCCGGTTGCCCGTCCGGCCGGGGACCGGGCGGTTCCTCGTCCTCGCGGGCGTCTTCGTCTGCGCGGCCTGCGGCCTGGTGTACGAACTCGAACTGGTCGCCCTGGCCTCGTACCTGATCGGCGACTCGGTCACCCAGGCCTCCGTCGTGCTGTCCGTCATGGTGTTCGCCATGGGCATCGGCTCGCTCGCCGCGAAGCGGCTGCGCCGGCACGCCGCCATCGGCTTCGGCGCGATCGAGGCGACCCTCGCCCTCGTCGGCGGCCTGAGCGCCATGGCGCTCTACGCCGTCTTCGCCTGGACCGGCGCCTGGGGCGGCCTGTGGGCGAACGGCCCGCGCTGCCTGCTCGTCGGTTTCTCGCTCGCGATGGGGCTGCTGATCGGCGCCGAGGTGCCGCTGCTCATGGAGCTGATCCAGCGGATCCGCCGCCAGGACGCGGGCGGCGCGGTCGCCGACCTGTTCGCCGCGGACTACGTCGGCGCGCTCGTCGGCGGCCTCGCCTTCCCCTTCCTGCTGCTCCCGCTGCTGGGCCAGCTGACGGGCGCGCTGCTCACCGGCGCGGTCAACGTGGTGGCCGGCGGCAGCCTCGTCCTCGGGCTGTTCCGCCGGGACCTGACCCGGCGCGCCCGCTGGCTGCTGCTCCTCGCCAACCTCGCCGTGCTCGGCCTGCTGGCGTCGGCCGCCGTCATGGTCGGCGACTTCGAGCGGGCCGCGCGGCACGCGGTGTACGGCGGCGACGTGCGGGTGGCCGTGCAGACGGGCGTCCAGGAGGTCGTCCTGACCGGCGGCACCCCGGGCCGCCCGCTGGACCTCTTCCTGGACGGGCGGCTGCGGGTCGCCGGTCAGGACGAGCGCCGATACCACGAGGCGCTCGTCCACCCCGCGATGACCGGCCCGCACGCGCGCGTGCTCATCCTCGGCGGCGGCGACGGCCTCGCCGCGCGCGAGGTGCTGCGCCACCCCGGTGTCCAGCGGGTGGACCTGGTCGAACTCGACCCCGCGGTCGTCCGCCTCGCCCGTACCGACCCGGCGCTGTCCCGGCTGAACGGCCACGTGTACGGCGACCGGCGCGTCCACGTGAGCACCGCCGACGCCTTCGGCTGGCTGCGCCGGGCACCGGCGTCGGCGTACGACGTCGTGATCGAGGACCTGCCGGATCCGGGCATCACGGCGAGCACGAAGCTGTACGCACAGGAGTTCTACGGCCTGGCGCGGCGTGCGCTGGCGCCCGGCGGACGGCTGGCGGTGCACGCGGGGCCGTTCTCCGCGCGCCCGCGCGTGTTCTGGACGGTGGAGGCGACCGTGCGCGCGGCCGGACTGCGGACGGTGCCCTACCGGGTGAGCGGCCGTGACTCGGGCTTCGCCGCGGGCCCCGACCGCACGACCGGCGCGGCCCGCGCGCCCCGCGACTGGGGCTTCGTCCTGGCCGCCCGCACACCGCCCGCCCTGGCCCTGGACCGCCGGGCCCCGCGCCCGCGCACCCTCAGCGCGGCCACCCTCGCGGCGGACGCCCGCGCCGCGGCCCGCACCCGCGTCCCCGGCCTGCCGCCCTCGACCCTCGTCCATCCGCGGTACGCGGGCTGACGCAACGTTCCTGCGCGACGGGAACGGAAGACGAGGCGGGGGAAGCGGACCGGCGGGGCGCGGGGGCGGGCGGCCGGTCCCCCTCTCCCCCCGGGAGCGGGACCGGCCGCCGCACCTCCAGGCGTCCCCCGTCGGGCGGCCCCCCGTCCGGTTCCCCGCGCCGCCGTCGCCGCACGAACCTATGGGCGCCCGGAGCGCTGTGGAATCCCGCGGCGGGTGGATCCCGCCGTCAACCTGTGCGGTAGCCGCGCCCGGCCCCTGCAACTTTCGCGGTACGGCGAAAGAGGGACGCGGCGGCCAGGGCCCGGGGACTACGCTCCGGCGATGCGGATCCACCCCCGCGCCGTCGACGGTCTGACGGCACTGGTGCCGACGACCGTCGCGTGTCTGCTCGGCGCCGAGGCGGCCGCGCAGGGATGGCCACCGCTCGACCCCCTCGCCTGGACCCTCGTCGCCCTCGCGAACCTGCCGCTGGCCCTGCGCGGCGGGGCCCCCGTCACCGTCCTCCTCCTCGTCCACCTGAGCTGGATCGGCTACGTCGGCCTCGGCCACTGGCCGGTCGTGGACTCGCCCGCCGCCATGGTCGCCCTCTACACGGTGGCCGCCACCCGTCCCACCCGTACCACCGCCGCCTGCGCCGCCCTGCTGGGCGGGACCTGGGTCTACGCGGGAGTGGTCAGCGGATGCGACACGATGGTCTCGGTCGTCGGCCAGGCGGTCGGCTACCCCCTCGTCCTGTGGCGGTTCGGCCACGTCGCCCGCAGGAGTGCCGAGCTGACCGTGCGGCTGCGCGCCGAACAGGCTCGGCGGGCCCGGCACGAGGTCGCCGTCGAACGGGTGCGGATCGCGCGCGAACTGCACGACGTGGTCGCCCACCACATGGCCATCATCAACATCCAGGCCGGCCTGGCCCGCTTCGTCTTGGACACCGACGCCCGCACGGCGCGCGAAGCGCTCACCGCCATCGGCAGCGCGGGCGGCGAGGCGCTGGCGGAGCTGAGACGCATGCTGGGCCTGCTGCGCGCGGACGGTGTGGACGGCACGGAGGAGGACAGCGCGGCCACCGAGCCGGCCCCCGGCCTCGACCGCCTGGAGGAGATGGTGGAGCGGGTCAGGGCCGGTGGCGTCGGGGTCGAGGTACGGGTGCGCGGCGTCCCCAGGACCCTGTCACCGGGCGTGCAGCTGTGCGTCTACCGCGTGGTCCAGGAGGCCCTGACGAACGTGCTGAAGCACGCCCGGGGCGCGCACGCCGTGGTCGAACTCGGCTACCTCCCGGGCGAGCTGGACGTATCGGTCACCGACGACGGACCGGATCCGGCCACAATCCCCGGACCCGGGGGCCATGGCTTGATCGGTATGCGCGAGCGCGCCAAGCTCTACGGTGGGTCGATCGTCGTCGGCCCGCGACGCGAGGGGGGATACGGCGTGCATCTGACCCTTCCGACGCCGCCGCCGAAACAGAGCGCACGCCGGGGGGACGCCGTCGCCGAATGATCGACGTGCTGGTGGTGGACGACCAGTTCCTCGTACGGAGCGGACTGGCCGCGCTGTTGCGTGCCGCCCCCGGCATGCAGGTCGTCGGGGAGGCCGCCGACGGGGCGGAGGCGGTGGCGGCGAGCGCGCGGACCCGGCCGGACGTGGTCCTCATGGACATCCGCATGCCCGGGATGACGGGCATCGAGGCGACCCGGCGGATCCTCGCCGGGGCGCCGGACCCGGCGCCGCGCATCCTGATCCTGACCACCTTCGACCTCGACGAGTACGTGTACGGCGCCCTGCGGGCCGGCGCGGCGGGGTTCCTGCTCAAGGACGCCGGGCCGGAGCGCCTGCTCGCCGCGGTGACCGCCGTGCACGGTGGGGACTCCCTGTTCGCGCCCGTGGTCACCCGGCGGCTGGTGGAGGCGTTCACGGAGCGGACGGACAGCCCGCCCGCGCCCACCGACACTCCGGCCGGGCTGGACTCGCTGACCTCCCGGGAGGGCGAGGTCCTCCGGCTGGTCGCCCGCGGCCTGACCAACGCCGAGGCCGCCGAACGCCTCTTCATCAGCGAGGCCACGGTCAAGACCCACCTCAACCGCACGATGACCAAACTCGGCCTGGCCAGCCGTGCCCAGGCAGTGGTACTGGCCTACGAGACGGGCCTGGTCCGCCCGGGGGACGGGAGCTGACTTCCCGACGAGGGGCCCGGGGGAGGGTAATCCCGCGCGGCACTGGGTAGTCTCGGCTGACATGGAGCACGAGGTGTTCGTTCCGGTTCCGGCCCGGCGGCTGCGGGCGGCGCTCGCCGACCCCGCGCAGGTGGCCCGGGCGGTCCCCGGCCTCCAGCAGGAGGCGGGCAGCGAGCCCGTCGCCGGCCGCCTGAAGGTGCGGATCGGCGGCCACTCCATCACCTACCGCGGCACCCTGCGCGTCCTGGCCCGTGACGACGGCGGGTACGCCGTCGAGGGCGAGGCGGCCGAGGCGCGCGGCACCGGCTCGGTGAAACTCGCGCTCACCCTCCGCCTGCGTGACACCGACGAGGGCACGGCCCTCGTCTTCGGCGGCAGCGCGTCGGGCGGCGGCCGGGTCGCCGCGTTGGACGCGCAGGCCGTACGGACGGCGGTGACCCGGCTCCTGAACCGCTTCGCGGAGAACCTGGCGGCGGCCACCGCCGGGACGGCGCAGTCCACGGCGCAGTCCCTCGCGACGGAGGACTTCGCCCCGTCTGCCACGGGCGACTTCGAGGCCACCCCGGACGCCGAGGACTCCCCGGCCCCACCACCCGGGCCCGCCGAGGCTCCCGGCACGAGGGCCGCGCGGACGGAGGCCGGGGACACACAGACACCGGGCGAAGAGGACGCGGGCACGGAGCCCCCGGGCCCCCGCGCCGCCGACGCCCCCGCCCCGCCCCCGGCCGGACACGCGTCCGTCTTCGACACGGAAGTCCCTCCGCCCTCCCTGGACCCGCTCACCGACGACGAGGAGGAGGGGGCGCAGGAGAGCGAGGAGGGCGCCGAACCGGCCGACGAGGCGGAGAGCGGGCGCGCCGCCCCCGCCGACGAGGGCCCCACCGAGGACTTCACCGAGGCCGCCGAGCCTCCGGCCGAGGCGGCGCACGCCCGGCGGACGATGATCGGACGCAGCGCGGAGGAGGTCGACCACGCGCCTCCGCGCGGCCGGTACGCCCCCGTCCCCGCCCCGCTCACCGTCTCCGCGGGCCCCACCCTGCGCTGGGCGGCCCCCGCCGCCGCCCTGGTCGTGGCCTCGGCGATCGTCGTGGGCCGCGCCCTGCGCCGCCGCCGCTGAACCGGGTCGCGCGCGGCGGAGCTGAACCGGGTCGCGCGCGGCGGAGCTGAGCTGAACCGGGTCGCGCGCGGCGGAGCTGAACCGGGCCGCGCGCGGCGGAGCTGAACCGGAACGCGCGTGGTGGAGCTGAACCGGGGCCCCGCCGCGGGTGAGCGGGTCCCCCCACCACACTCCCGGCCGACCCGCACTGGAGCGCGCCCCCTGATCGGGCACCTGGGCCTGGTCGGACCAGTAGCCTCGTCGCGTGAGTGACGAAGACATCACGCTGACCGCGGGTGACGCGGAAGCGACCGTACGGCCGGGCCACGGGGGCCGCATCGGGGGGCTCCGGGTGGGCGGGCTCGAACTGCTCCGCCAGGGAGACCGGTTCGGGTGTTTCCCGATGGTTCCCTGGTGCGGCCGGATCCGCGAGGGCAGGTTCCGGGACGGTGCCACCGTCCACCAGATGCCGCTCAACTCCCCGCCGCACGCCATTCACGGCACCGCCCGCGACGGCGCCTGGCGCACGGCCCGCGCCTCGGCGGACGAGGCGGTGCTGACGTACGACCTCGTCGACCCCTGGCCCTACCCCGGCCGTGTCACCCAGGTGGTCGCCCTGACCGAGGACGCCCTGACGCTGTCGATGTCCGTGGAGACGTACGACTCCTCCTTCCCGGCGCAGATCGGCTGGCACCCGTGGTTCCGGCGCAACCTCGGCGGGCAGGACGCGCGCCTCGCGTTCGAGCCCGCCTGGCAGGAGGAGCGCGGCGAGGACCACCTGCCCACCGGCCACCGTATCGACCCGCGGCCGGGCCCCTGGGACGACTGCTTCGGCATGCCGGGCGGCGTCGACGTCACCCTCACCTGGCCGGGGCAGCTGGAGCTGAAGGTGACCAGCCCCGAGGAGTGGGTCGTCGTCTACGACGAGCAGGAGGCCGCGGTGTGCGTGGAGCCGCAGACCGGCCCGCCCGACGGGCTCAACACCCACCCGCGCCAGGTCACCCCCCTGGAACCGCTGGAGGCCACGACCACCTGGGCCTGGCGCCGCGCTTAAGCTGACTGCCATGAGCGACGTACGCGGCGAGCTGCTGCAGCAGATCAAGGACAAGGCCGTGGTGCACGGCAAGGTGACCCTGTCGTCGGGGAAGGAGGCCGACTACTACATCGACCTCCGCCGCATCACCCTCGACGGCGTGGCCGCCCCGCTGGTCGGTCAGGTCATGCTCGACCTGACCGCCCACCTCGACTACGAGGCGGTCGGCGGCCTCACCCTGGGCGCCGACCCGGTGGCCACCGCGATGCTGCACGCCTCCGCCGCGCGCGGGAGGACGCTGGACGCGTTCGTCGTGCGCAAGGCGGGCAAGGCGCACGGTCTCCAGCGCCGTATCGAGGGCACCGAGGTCGCGGGCCGCCGCGTGCTCGCCGTCGAGGACACCTCCACCACCGGCGGCTCGGTGCTGACCGCGGTGGAGGCGCTGCGGGAGGCCGGCGCGGAGGTCGTCGCGGTGGCCACGATCGTCGACCGGGCCACGGGCGCGGCCGAGGCGATCGCCGAGCGGGCGGGCGTGCCGTACGTGTTCGCGTACTCGAAGGACGACCTCGGCCTGGACTGAGCCGCGTCCGCCGCCGCGGCGCGGGCGGGGCGCGGGCCGCGCGACCCGGAGTTCACAGGCTGGACAGGGTGTCCGAAGCATTCGGCTCCGTCTGCGAAGATGGGGCCGACGATGACGTCACTCCCTAGGTCAGGGCCGTAAGTACGCAGAACGCACCCCGCACATACAAGGAGCGGACAGATGCCCATCGCAACCCCCGAGGTCTACAACGAGATGCTCGACCGGGCGAAGGCAGGCAAGTTCGCCTACCCGGCCATCAACGTGACGTCCTCGCAGACCCTGAACGCGGCCCTGCGCGGTTTCGCCGAGGCGGAGAGCGACGGCATCGTCCAGATCTCCACGGGTGGTGCCGAGTTCCTGGGCGGCCAGTACAGCAAGGACATGGTCACCGGTGCCGTGGCCCTGGCCGAGTACGCGCACATCATCGCCGAGAAGTACCCGGTCAACGTCGCGCTGCACACCGACCACTGCCCCAAGGACAAGCTCGACGGGTACGTGCGTCCGCTGCTCGCGCTGTCCAAGAAGCGCGTCGAGGCCGGTCTCAACCCGCTGTTCCAGTCCCACATGTGGGACGGTTCCGCCGAGACCCTCGCCGACAACCTGTCGATCGCGCAGGAACTGCTGGAGCAGGCCCGCGCCGCCAGGATCATCCTCGAGGTCGAGATCACCCCGACCGGCGGCGAGGAGGACGGCGTCTCCCACGAGATCAACGACTCCCTGTACACGACCGTCGACGACGCGATCCGCACCGCCGAGGCGCTGGGCCTGGGCGACAGGGGCCGCTACCTGCTGGCCGCCTCCTTCGGCAACGTCCACGGCGTCTACAAGCCGGGCAACGTCGTCCTCCGCCCCGACCTGCTGAAGGACCTCAACGAAGGCGTCGCGGCGAAGTACGGCCGCCCGGCCGGCAGCCAGCCGTTCGACTTCGTCTTCCACGGCGGTTCCGGCTCCACGGAGGACGAGATCCGCACCGCCCTGGAGAACTGCGTGGTGAAGATGAACATCGACACGGACACCCAGTACGCCTTCACGCGTCCCGTCGTCGACCACATGTTCAAGAACTACGACGGCGTCCTGAAGGTCGACGGCGAGGTCGGCTCCAAGAAGACCTACGACCCGCGCACCTGGGGCAAGCTGGCCGAGGCCGGCATGGCCACGCGCGTGGTCGAGGCATGCGGCAACCTGCGCTCGACGGGCACCAGGATCAAGTAACCCGCGTCCACGCGCGCCTTCGCGACCTGCGCTTTGCCGCGCTCTGCGGCGTGCCGCGTTCCGCGCGCCGAGTACCGAGCACCGAGTGCCGTGACGCACCAGCGAGCCCGCGCCTTTCGGCGACGGGCTCGCTGTGTTGTCGGTGCTTCGTCCGGCTCGCGGCGTCAGCGCTTGAGTTCGGCGTACGCCTCCGCGCTGCTGTCCTGAAGGAACTGCCAGCAGCGCGCCGCCTCCTCCTTCTCGTCGA
This sequence comes from Streptomyces sp. NPDC056160, assembly GCF_042268205.1. Classification (NCBI taxonomy): domain Bacteria; kingdom Bacillati; phylum Actinomycetota; class Actinomycetes; order Kitasatosporales; family Streptomycetaceae; genus Streptomyces; species Streptomyces sp. NPDC056160. Next base: position 66,254 of record NZ_JBHJUW010000014.1, on the reverse strand, counting down.
TCTCCCCGGCGGCGCGGGCGAGTGCGGCCAGACAGCGCAGGAACCCGCGGTTGGCCCGGTGGTCCCAGGGGATGGGGCCGTGGCCCTTCCATCCGGCCCGGCGGAGCTGGTCGAGGCCGCGGTGGTAGCCGGTGCGCGCGTACGCGTACGACTCGACCACCCGCCCCTCCTCGAAGGCGTCGTCGGCGAGCATCGCCCAGGCGAGCGAGAACGTCGGGTCCTTGGCGGCGACCTCCGCCGGGGACTTCGACTCCTCGCCCAGCAGGCGGTACGCCTCCTCGTTCTCCGGGAGGCGGGTCGGCTCCGGGCCGCCCAGCAGGTTCTTGTGCGTGGTCATGGAAGCAGTCTGCCACCCGGCGGCCCGCCGTCGGGATGCCACCGCAGGGATGCCGCCTCGGGGTACGGAACCTCCCGTAAGGGGCCGAATCCGGCCGCACGAAAATGGCCAAAGTCGAGCGGGGCCGCCCGTGACGGACGGGTAGCTTCCTGTGCGACGGGGTGTGACGGCGTGCGACAGCTGCTGACATGTGGGGGAGGCGGGGGCGGTGAGCGGCATCGTGATTCATCTGCCGCCGGGCGGTACGGACGGCGGCCGTGGGCAGGGCGGTGGCGGAGGGTCCGGTGGTGGCGTGCGGCCGGGCGGTGGCGGAGGGCCGGGTGACCGGGGGTTCGGCAGAAGGCTCGACCGGGGGTTGACCCTGCGGCTCGGCCCGGGAGAGGTGGCGCGTTTCGGCCGTGGATCGGCGACGGTCCCCGTCGAGCTGCGTCTCGTGGACGCGGCGATCTCGCGGCTGGCCGGGGAGATCCGCGTGACCGACGACCACTGGCAGCTCAGCAACTTCAGTACGACCCACAGTTATCTGGTGGAGAACCCGGAGGGGGCGGGCGAGTACCTGAGGGTGCCGCCCCGGCGGGCGGGGGCGCCCATTCCGTTCGAGTTCGCCCGCGTCGTGCTGCCCACCCGCCGCGACACCACCGTGGCCTTCCACGTGTTCGCGCCCGACCACGTCTACCTCGACGCCGACGGCCTGGACGGCCCGGACGGCAGGGGGGGCCGGAGCAGCCCCTGGGAGAGCCGTACCGTCATGGCGTACTCGCTGGACGAGACGGCCTCCTACTTCCTGGTGCTGGTCGCCCTGTGCGAACCGCGGCTGCGGGACGAGTCACCGGTCGCCGTGCCGACCACCCCGCAGATCGTCGAACGGCTCAGGGGCCACGCCGCCTGCGCCAGGCTCACCGCGCGCGCGGTCAGCTCGCACATCGACTACCTCGCCGAGGAGAAGATCCGGGTCGACGTCCCGGACGAGGACGACCCCGCCCGGGTCAACCGACGCAACGGCAAGAGGGAGGCGATCGTCGGCGTCGCGCTGCGGTTCGGGCTCGTCCGGGAGGAACACCTCGCGCTCCTGCCGCCCCGCGGCGGGGCGGGCGGACGCCTCCGGCGGACGGCGGGATGACACGGCGGGCGGCGGGCCGCGGCGACGGCCGCCGGTGCGGCGGGCGCGCACGGTGAGCGGGGCGGACGGCAGTTGGGGGAGCGGCGGCGGTGACGGTGGTGGCGACGGCGGGGATGTGCTGCCGCGCGGCTTCCGGATCGGTGGCTGGGAGGTCGTGGAGCCGATCGGCACGGGCGGCTGGGCCACGGTCTACGCGGGCCGCCCCGCCCTCGGCTCCCGGGACGGCGGCGCGGTTGCCCCCGGCGGCGATGCGGCTTCCCGGGACGGTGACGGGGCTGCCAGGGATGGCGACGGGGCTGTCCGGGACGGTGACGGGGCTGCCAGGGATGGCGACGGGGCTGTCCGGGACGGTGACGGGGCTGTCCGGGACGGTGACGGGGCTGTCCAGGACGGTGACGGGGCTATCCGGAACGGCGTTGGGGGCGCGGAGCGCGGCGCGGGGCAGGTGGGTGGCGGGAGGCAGGAGCGCGCCGCGGGTCAGGAGTGGGGCGCGGGTCAGGAGTGGGGCGCGGGTCGGGGGCGTGGTGCGGGCCGGGAGCGGGGCGCGGGTGACGGAACTGTCGCGCTCAAAGTGCTGCCGACCGCCGGACTCGCCCCGCGTCAGGCCCGGAAGGTCGCGGAGACGGCCCGCCGCGAGCTGGAACTCGGGCGCCGGGCCGGCCACCCGAGGCTGATCCGCGTACTGGACTCCCTCGTCCTGACCGCGCCGGACCACCCGGCGCTGGACGGAGCGATCGTGCTCGTCATGGAACGGGCCGAGCGCAGCCTGCGGGACCTGCTCGGCACCGGGCCGGGCGAGGCCGAGGCCGCCCGGGTCGTCCGCGAGGTCTGTGAGGGCCTCGCGCACCTGCACGGCGCCGGCTGGGTGCACGGGGACCTCAAGCCGGACAACGTCCTGCTGGGAGCGGACGGTTCGGCCCGGCTCTCCGACTTCGGGCTGGCCACGGAACTGACCGGCGCCCACGGCACCCACGGGTACGCCCCGCCCATGGGCACGCTCGACTACCTCCCGCCGGAGCGGTGGAGGGCCCCGGTCGGCGAACACGGCGTACGGGTCCGGCCGAGCGCCGACGTGTGGGCCCTGGGCATCCTGATCCACGAGGTGTTCGCGCGCGGCGCCTCGCCGTTCCCCGGTGCCACACCCGCGGCGCGCAGTGCCGCCGCGCAGGAGTACGCCGCCGGTCGGGCGCCGCTGCGCATGGACAACGCGGTACCGCCGTTCTGGCGCGAACTGGTCGCCGACTGCCTGGCCCCCACCCACGCGGCCCGCGCCGGGCACACCGCGGAGAGCCTGCTGCGGCGCATCGCCGAGCGGCGCCCCGCGCTCCCCGCGCGCCCCCGCTCCGACCGCGGCGCGCGTCCCCGCTCCGACCGCGGCGCGCGGAGGCGCCCGCGCGGCGCGCTCGCGGCCGTCTCCGTCTCCGTGGGCGTGGCGGTGGCGGTGGGGGCAGGGGTGGCGGTCTGGGCGTTCGCCGGGCGCGACGAGGCGGCCGGGCGGCAGGCCGCGGTGGCGGACCGGCCGGCGGGCAGCGTCCGGGTGTTCAACGCCGACCAGCGCTGCCGGGGCCGGGCGGACCGGTCCCCGCAGTGCAGTCTCGGTCTCGCGATCGACCCGCTGCGGCCGTACACCATCGACAACGTCGTCCCGACCCGGGTGTGGAACGGGGACGTCCTCGCCGTCGACTGCCGGCTGGACCGCGGGACGTCCATCGTCGACGAGGCGGACGAGCGGTCGGCCCAGTGGTTCCAGGTGCGCCTCCCGCACGGCTCCGCCCGTCCCTCGGCATGGCTGCCCGCCGTACGCACCAAGGACCGCCCGGCGGTCCCGGCCTGCCCGCGCCCGACCACCGCGCGGTAGCCGGGCCGGGGCCGGATCGGAAGCCGGACCGGGGCCGGGCCGGAAGCCGGACCGGGAGCCGGATTCGGTAGCCGGGCCAGGGGCACGGACCGGTAGCCGGGTCGGGGGCACGGACCGGAAGCAGGGCCAGGGGCACGGACCGGAAGCCGGGTCGGGAGCAGGTTCCTGTCACTCCGGATCGTTCCGGATGCCCTCCCCGCCACCCCCACCGCTACCGTCCGTACCGGCCCGCTCACTTGATCCCGCGTCGCGCCTGCCCGCCGGTCAACCCGTCCCGCACGCACCGGCGGTGGGCCACGCGGCCCGATCCGGGCTCAGCTCCGACCCGTACCCCCACCGGAGGTCCGACCGATGGCCGACGAGCCACGTCCGCAGCCCAGCAACCAGCACAGCCGTCCCGGCAAGTACAGCGCGTACGGCCGGGCCGGCGCGCCCGAGCCCTCCCGCCGTTCCGCGCTCACCGCCGGCCTGGGGATCGCCCTGGGCGCGGGCCTGGCCGCCGTCCCCGCCACCACCGCCGCGGCCGCGTCCCGCGACGGCGCGCCCCGAGCGCGTACCGGCGCACGGGTCCAGCAGAGCGGCGCCTCCCTGTGCGACCGGCCCGGCGACTCGGCGAGCGCCCAGGGCCTGGGCTCCGGGGACCTGGCGATCCCCTACTACCGCGAACACGACGGCACATGGGGCTACGTCTTCGGCGACTCGTGGGCCGGCATCCAGCAGACGGGTGCCTACCTGGGCTCCCCGCTCATGCTGAACCAGGACCGTTTCGACGCCTCGGGGCAGACGCCGATCTCGTTCACCTGGGCGATGCCCACCGGCGGAGCCGCCCGGCAGCTCTTCGACTACGGCCACCAGCAGGACAACGGGCACGGCTGGGAGTTCAGCCGCATCCCCAACGACTGCATCGAGTTCGGCGGCCGCACCTACCTCCAGTACACCTCCGTGAACACCTGGACCCCGGACGCGGGCCGCGACGGCTCCCTGATGTCGGGCGTCGCCTACTCCGACGACCACGGCGTGACCTGGACCGACTACCCGTACCACTGGGCCGGTGACGTCCAGGGCGTCAACCAGTCCATGTACGGCATGTGGTCGTTCGCGGGCATCGACCCCGACGGCTGGCTGTACGTCTTCTCCAAGCGCTGGAACGGCAGCCACCGCAACGCCGCCGACGGGGGCGCGATCCAGCTGTTCCGCATCCAGCCGGGCGACTTCCGCGCCGGCAACTTCGGCGCGCAGCAGAACTGGGCCTACGTGGACGGTGGTTGGCGCTGGACGACGGCGGCCGCCCCCTCGCCGATCCTCACCGGCAACAACATCGGCGAGTTCTCGGTGAAGCGGATCGGGTCGACGTACTGCATGAGTTACTTCGACGTGGACGACTACGCGATCTGCACCCGGACCGCTCCGCGCCCCGACGCGGTGTGGAGCGCGCCGGTGCCGCAGATCGTCGGCAACAACACCTTCCCGCCCAGCCACTGGGGCAGGCCGCAGGTCCCCTTCCTGTACGGCGGGTACATCCACCCCGGCAGCGCGAGCGCCACGTCGCTGACGCTGATCGTCTCCCAGTGGAACGGGCAGCAGGGCAGCCCGCCCTACTGGGCCCTCCAGTTCGACGGGATCCGCCCGTGAAGGGCGCGCCCCGCCACGGGTGGCCCGTGCAGGGCGCGCCCCGCCACGGTCACGTGCGACCCGTGAAGGACGGACCCCGCCACGGTCACGTGCGGCCCGTGACGGGCGCGGTGAGCGGCGGCCGTCGTGCCGCCCGGCGCGCGAGGTCCCTGCTCGTGGCGGCGCTGGTCACGGCCGCCGCCCTGACCGCGCTCGGCGGCGGGAGCGCGCAGGCGCGGGGCGGGCACCCGGTGCCCGGTCCCCTGCGGAACGCGGCGCCCGCCGAGGCGTACTGCGACGTCCCCGCCGACCGGGACATCGCCGTGACGCGCAAGGTCTACGAGGTGGGCCAGCGCATGAACGTGTCCGACAAGGTGATGCTCGCCGGTTTCGAGACCGGCTGGGTCGAGTCGCGGATGAACAACCTGGCGTGCGGGGACCGGGACTCCCTCGGCGTCTTCCAGCAGCGGCCCTCGCAGGGCTGGGGAACCCCCGAGCAGATCCTCGACGTCGACTACGCGGCCGGCAAGTTCTTCGAGGTCGCCCAGCAGATGGAGCCCGGCATGGAGGGCAGCACCGCCGGGCAGCTCGCCCAGGCCGTGCAGCGGTCGGCGTACCCGGACCGCTACGACCAGGCGGAGGACGTCGCCCGGCGGATGCGGGACGAGGCGTTCTGGCCCTACGGCACGATCGGCGCGAAGTACGCGAGCATGGGCGGCGCGGACGGCGTCGTCGGTCCTCCGGTGCGCGCCGAGGCGGACGCCTCCCTCGGCGGGCGCTTCCAGGAGTTCCGCAACGGCATCATCCTGTGGCACCCGGACGTGGCCTACTGGGTCCACGGCTCCATCCTGACCAGGTTCTGGGCGACGGACGCGGAGCGCCGCTGGGGCTTCCCCACGATGGACGAGGCCGACGGCGCGCAGGCGCCCGACGGCACCCGGGGCCGCTACCAGTTCTTCGAACGGGGCCTGTTCCTCTGGTCGCCGCAGACCGGGACGCACATCGTCCACGACGCGATCTACGACGCCTTCCACGCGGCCGGACACGAGGCCGTGCTCGGCTACCCGGTCACCGACGAGGTGGACGAGGACGGCGGCGGCCGGGCCCAGCGGTTCCAGCAGGGCACGATCCACTGGAACCCGGCCAAGGGCACCTGGATCACCCACGACTGATCCACGTCTGACCTGCCGCTGATCCACGACTGATCCACGTCTGACCTGCCGCTGATCCACGGCTGGTCCACCGCTGATCCACGCATCACCCGCGACTGACCCGTGGGTGCTTACCGGGGGTGCCTATCGGGGGTGCTTTCCGGGTGTTCTCCGGCACCGGGCCGGCCGGGGCGGGCGCCGCCCCGGCCGGCCTTGCGATCTGTGCCGATGCTGCGGAGGATGCGGGTGGGGACCGGGGCCCCCGTGCCGGCATCGGCAGGGGCGGACCGCTACCCGGAGTACATGCAGGAGACAGCGATGTCCCACCAGGCTCACCCGATGCCCGCGCCCGCCGAGGCAGCTGAGCCCGAGACCCCGCATCTCGACTTCGAAGGCACGACGCCGTACGAGGACTACGTCAGGGCGGACGTGCTCACCCATCTCCAGCACACCCTCTCCGACGATCCCGGAGAGATGGTCTTCCTGGTCACGACCCAGGTCATGGAGCTGTGGTTCACCGTCATCGTCCACGAGTGGGAGACCGCGGCCCGTGCGCTCGGCGCGGACGACGTCCCGACCGCGACCGCCGCGCTCAAGCGGTCCGTACGGGAACTGGAGGCGCTGAACGCCTCCTGGAAGCCACTCGGGCAGCTCACGCCCGCCCAGTTCAACAGCTACCGCAGCGCCCTCGGGGAGGGGTCCGGCTTCCAGTCGGCGATGTACCGGCGCATGGAGTTCCTGCTCGGCGAGAAGTCCGCGTCGATGCTCGTCCCGCACCGCGGCGCGCCCCGCGTCCACGCGGAACTGGAGAAGGCGCTGCACGAGCCGAGCCTCTACGACGAGGTCCTGCGGCTGCTCGCCCGGCGCGGGCACGCCGTCCCGGACGCCGTCCTGCACCGTGACGTGGCGCTGCGCTACAAGCCCTCGGACGAGGTGGAGGCCGTCTGGACGGCGCTCTACGCCGGTGACCCGGCCGACGACCTGGCCCGCCTCGGCGAGGCGCTGACGGACGTGGCCGAGCTGGTGTGGCGATGGCGCAACGACCACCTGGTCGCCACCCGGCGCGCGATGGGCTCCAAGCCGGGCACGGGCGGCTCCGCCGGGGTGGCCTGGCTGGAGAAGCGGGCGCAGAACAACGTCTTCCCCGAGCTGTGGACGGCGAGGTCCCATGTCTGAGCTTCTGAGCAGGGCGGAGGCGCTGGACGCCGCGGACGAGCTGGGCGCGTTGCGGGACCGGTTCGTGCTGGACGAGGTCGTCTACCTGGACGGGAACTCGCTGGGCGCGCTCCCGGCGCACGTCGCGGACCGGGTCGCGGACGTCGTGCGCCGCCAGTGGGGTGAGCTGCGCATCCGCTCCTGGGAGGAGAGCGGCTGGTGGACCGCGCCCGAGCGGACCGGCGACCGGATCGCCCCGCTGGTCGGGGCGGCACCGGGCCAGATCGTGGTGGGCGACTCGACGAGCGTCAACGTCTTCAAGGCGCTGGTCGCGGCGGTGCGGATGGCCCGCGAGCCGGACGGCGGGGAGACCGGCGGCCCTCGCGACGAGATCCTGGTCGACGCGACGACGTTCCCCACGGACGGGTACATCGCGCATTCCGCCGCCCGGATGACCGGTTGCACCCTGCGCCCCGTGGCGCCGGACGAGGTCCCCGGGGCCCTGTCCTCCCGTACCGCCGCGGTCCTGCTGAACCACGTCGACTACCGCACCGGACGCCTGCACGACCTGCCGGCCCTGACGGCCGCGGTGCACGGGGCCGGGGCGTACGCCGTCTGGGACCTGTGCCACAGCGCGGGCGCCCTGCCGGTCGGGCTGGACGAGCACGGCGTCGGCCTGGCGGTCGGGTGCACGTACAAGTACCTCAACGGCGGCCCCGGGTCACCGGCGTTCCTGTACGTGCGCCGTGACCTCCAGGACCGTTTCGACTCCCCGCTGCCCGGCTGGAACTCGCACGCCGAGCCCTTCGGCATGCGCCCGGAGTACGAACCGGCGCGGGGTGCCCCGCGGGGCCGTGTCGGCACACCGGACATCCTCTCGCTGCTCGCCCTGGAGGCCTCCCTCGACGTCTGGGACGGGGTGCCGATCGAGGCGGTGAGGGCCAAGTCCCTGGCGCTGACGGACTTCTTCCTGGAGTGCGTCGCCGCGTACGTCCCCGCCGGGCGCGTGGAGTCCGTGACTCCGGCCGCGCACGGGCAGCGGGGCAGCCAGGTGGCCCTGCGGTGCCCGGACGCCGGGGCCGTGATGAAGCGGCTGATCGAACGCGGTGTGGTCGGCGACTTCCGCCACCCGGACGTCCTGCGCTTCGGCTTCACACCGCTCTACGTCGGGTTCGGCGACGTGGAACGGGCGGCGCGGGTGCTGGCGGCGGTGGTGCTCGACGAGGGGTAGGCGAGGTGTAGGCGGCCGGCGGTAGGCGGCCCGGTGCAGGCCAGGATGCAGGTCTGGTGCAGGTCAGGTCCGGGCCTGGTGCGGGCCTGATGCGGGCCGCTCCGGTGGCCCGGGGCGGAGGCGTGTCCGTCGCCTCCGTCCCGGGACCCGCACCAGAAGGGGTTCACCGAGCGTGACGTCCGCGTGTCGGCGCACGTCACCGGCCTGATACCGTCCCGGCCAACGGCCGAACCGATCCCTCGTCCGTCCGATCTGTCCCGTCAATTCCGTTCCTTCGCTGAGAGGTTGGAGCATGCCGGACGCCGCCGCACCCTGCGCTGCCGCAGAACCGGAGAACACCGCCGGGGGTGCCGCCGCCGCGCGTGCCGCGGCGGAGGAGGAGGCCGTCCTCTCGCACCCGGCCGTCGATCCGGACGCCACCGCCGCGTACGGCGACCACCCCGACCAGGTGATCGACTTCTACGCCCCGCGCGGGGCCCCGGCGGACCCCGGTCCCGTGCCGCTCGTCGTGGTCCTGCACGGCGGGGCCTGGCGGGCCCCGTACGACCGCCGCCACATCACCCCGTTCGCGGGCTTCCTCGCGGGCCGGGGCTTCGCCGTGGCCAACGTGGAGTACCGGCGCGGCGCCTCCTCCGGCTCTTCGGCCTCTTCAGCCTCCTCCGCCTCCTCCGCCTCCTCCGCCTCGTCCGTCGCGGACGGAGGCCAGGAGGGCGTGGCTCCGGTCGCGGGCCGCTGGCCGGAGACCTTCGACGACGTGGCGGCGGCGCTCGACGCGCTGCCCGCGCTCGTACGGGAGGCACTTCCGCGGGCGGACGTCCGGCGCACGGTGCTCACCGGCCACTCGGCGGGCGGCCAGCTGGCCCTGTGGGCGGCGGCGCGGCACGTCCTGCCCGCCGACGCGCCCTGGCGCACCGACCGCCCGGCCCTGCTGCGCGGTGTGGTCGCCCTCGCCCCGATCGCCGACTTCGAGGTCGCGGGGAAGCTGAACGTGTGCGGCCAAGCCGCGCTGCAACTCCTGGGCGGTCCGGCGGAGTTCGAGGCACGCAGGCCGTACGCCGACCCGTCCCTGCTGTTGCCGACCGGCATCGCGACGACGGTGGTGCAGGGGCGTGCGGACGTGGACGTCCCGTACGCCGTGGCGGAGTCCTACACGGAGGCGGCGGCGAAGGCCGGCGAGGTGGTGGGCCTGACCCTGCTGGAGGAGGTCGGCCACTTCCCGCTGATCGACCCGGCCGCGGACGCCTGCGCGGTGGTGGCGGAGGAGATCGCACAGCTGGCGTGGTGATCCGGGGAGACGGGAGCGCGTGAGGGCGGTCCCGGCGGTCCCGGTCGCTTCGGCCCGGCCGCTCGGGTCCTGTCATACCCGTAATACCTGAGAGCTACGGCCGAGAACAGCTCTGCGGCGGGACGCGAACGACGTTGCCGGGTCCGTAATTTCCCTTCCAGGCGAGCCCGGTGAGCGGGCCCGACGAAGGGGGACGCGGGCCATGGGGCTTGAGCGGACGAAGGGTGCGACCGCACCCCGCGAGGCGGCGAAGGGTGCGACTGCACCACGCGAGGCGGCGAAGGGTGTCACTGCACCCCGCGAGGCGGCGAAGGGCCGTCCGGCGCACCGGTGGCGTCGCGCATTCCTCGCCGTGCTCGTCATCACGGCGGTGGTCGTGCCGCTGTCGGCGGCGGCCCGTCCCTGGACCCCCGCCCCGGCCCCGGCGGTGCTCGCCGCTCCGACGCGGGCCACACTGGCCGCGGCCTACGCGGCCAACCGGGCCAACGCCGCACAGGCCTCCCGCATGGCCGCCGCCCACGGCGACCCGCACCGCGCGGCCGTCGAGCGGGAACTGGCATCGCCCTCCCGGCAGTTGCTCACCTTCGACGGGCGCGGCCCGGGCCGGGCCACCGAGGTCGTCGGCGACCTGGCGCACGCGGACCGCGTGGCGGTCCTGGTGCCCGGGTCCGACACCTCACTCGACACCTACGACCGTTTCCGGGCGGGCGCGCAGGCCCTGTTCCGCGAGCTGACCCGCCAGGCACCGCCCACCGCCCGCCCGGCGGTCGTCGCCTGGCTCGGCTACGAGACGCCGGGCACCGTCAGCACCACCGTCCTCACGACCGGCCGCGCCGAGCAGGCGGCCCCGCACCTGAGACAGCTGGTGCACGATCTGCGGGCGGTCGTCGGCGCGGCGCCCGGCCGGTCACCGCACCTCACGCTGGTGTGCCACTCCTACGGTTCGGTGGTCTGCGGCCGGGCCGCCGCCGGCCTGGCCGTGAGCGACATCGCCCTGATCGGCAGCCCCGGCACCGGCGCCGGCTCCGTGGCCGCGCTGCACACGCCGGCCCGCGTGTGGGCGGCCCGCGGCGCCGACGACTGGGTGGCACACGTACCGCACGTGCGGGCCGACCTGTTCGGCACGACCGTCGGCTTCGGCACCGACCCCATGGACCCGGCCTTCGGGGCCCGCGTCTTCCGCGCCGGAAAAGGCGGCCACAGCGCCTACTTCACCCCCGGGTCCCCGTCCCTGACCAACCTGGCCCGGATCGTCCTGGGCACCCCGAAGGAGCTGCGGTGACCGACCGAACCCGCGCCGCGCGGCAGGCGAGAGCCGTGCGCGTCCACGCACCCGCGCTCGCCCGGATACGGGCGGCGGCCCACCGCATCGACGCCGCGACCCCGTCCGGCAGGGACCGGTCGGTGGACGCGCTCCGGGCGTTCGCCATCCTCGGCGTGGTCCTGGGCCACTGGCTGGTGACGGCACTGGTCGCGGGCGCCCGCACCGGCTCCCACGCGACGCTGCACACCGCGAGTCCCCTGCACTTCATGCCCTGGCTGACTCCGGTCTCCTGGGTCTTCCAGACCCTCGCCGTGTTCTTCCTGGTCGGCGGCCATGTGGCCACGCGGAGCCACGCCGCGGCGCAGGCCCGTGGCACCACCTACCGGAGGTGGCTGCACGCCCGGCTGTCCCGCCTGTTCAAGCCGGCCGCCGCCGTACTGGCCCTGTGGACCACCGCTGCGGTCGCGCTCCTGCTGACCGGTGCGGACCCCGACACGGTCCGCACCCTCGTCAAGCTGGCCCTGTCGCCCATGTGGTTCCTCCTGGTCTTCGCCGCACTGACGGCCGCGACCCCGCTGCTGACCCGGCTCAATCCGCTGTGGCCGCTGGCCGTCGTCCTGCACGTGGACCTCCTTCGATTCGGGCTCGGCGCACCGGGCTGGCTCGGCTGGCTGAACCTGCCGGCCGGCTGGCTCGTGCCGTTCACCCTCGGCGCGGCCTGGACCCGCGGCGAACTGGACCGCCGCCGCGCGGGCTGGCTGCTGTTGACCGGCGGTGCGGCGGCGACGGCCGCGCTGGTCGCCTGGGCCGGGTACCCGGCGTCGATGGTCGGCGTCCCGGGGGAGGCGGTCTCCAACCTCGATCCGCCGACCCTGGCCGTCGTCACCTTCGGCCTGGCGCAGTGCGGCCTGGCCCTCCTGCTGCGGGACCGGCTCGCCCACGCGATGAGCCGTCCGTGGGCCTGGGCGGCGGTGGCCCTGGTCAACCTCTCCGCCATGACGATCTTCCTGTGGCATCAGACCGCACTGATGGCGACCACGGCCACAGGCCTCCTCGCGGGCCGCCTCCCCGGTCTGCACACCCTCCCCGACGGCTTGGGCTGGGTGGCGGCCCGCCTGGCCTGGCTGCCCGTCTTCGCCCTGGCCCTGGCCGTCTGCTGGGCGGCCTTCCGCGGCTTCGAACACGGCCCGCGCCGCCCCGTGAACCGGCCGTCCCGGGTGGTGCGGGTACACCGGGGCGAGCGCAGGGCGGCACAGCGAAGGCCACACGGTGTCTAGGGTGGGCAGCGTGCTCCGACGCCTCCGTACGACGCTCGGCGACCGCCCCTCGCCGCTGTCCCCGCCCCTGTCGAAGTACCGGTGGCTGCGGGGCCTGGCCTACCTCGTCGTCCTCTGGCTCGCCGTGTTCCTGCCGCTGGCCGGCGGCCAGGACATCGCCCACAACTACCGGCTCACCGCGCAAGTGGGCCTCGCCGCCGGACTCGCCCAGGCCACGGCGGTCGTCCTGGCGCTGTGGCGGCCGGTTCCCGCCTGGCTGCTGTCGCTGAGCGCCGTGGTGGTCACCGCGCTGCTCGGCCGTGACTCCCTCAGACTGGCCGGTCAGGGCCTGGCGCCCCCGGTCCCGGTTGCGCCCACCGGCCAGGTGCCGGGTGTGACGGACGGGCCGAGCTGGCCGTGGACCACACCGGAGATGGCGGTGCACATCGCCGTCCTGGTCCTGCTCGCACTGCGCGTGCCCGCCAGCCGCGCGGTCGCGGCCCTGCTGGTCACCGGCCTGGCGACATACGGCCTGGAAGGCGTCCTCGGCGCCGAGCGCTTCACCGGGACCGGGCTGGCCGCCTTCGCCCTGTTCGCGGTGGCCGTCCTCGTCGGCAGCGTGCTGCGCGGCCTGCGCGAGACGCGCACCCAGCTCGTCGAGCAGACGACGATCACGGCAGAGGAACGGGCCCGCCGCACCCTCCTGGAGGAACGCAGCCGCATAGCCCGGGAACTGCACGACGTGGTCGCCCACCACATGTCGGTCATCTCCATCCAGGCGCAGGTCGCCCCGCACCTGACGCAGGACCCGTCCGACGAGCTGAAGGAGAACCTGGCCGGCATCCGGCAGAACGCCCTGGAGGCGCTCGCCGAACTGCGCCGGGTCCTCGGCGTGCTGCGCTCCGCCCACCCCGACGACCCCCACGGGCTCGGCGAGTCCGGGACCGGTGCCGCGCCGCAGACACCGCAGCCCACCCTGGACCGCCTCGACGCCCTCGTGGAGAACACCCGCACGGCGGGGCTGGCCGTCACCATGGACGTCAAGGACACCCGGCAGACGTCGCAGCCGTACCCGCCGGGCGTGGAGCTGTCGGCGTACCGCATCGTGCAGGAGGCGCTGAGCAACGCCCTCAGGCACGCGCCGGGTTCGACGGTCCGGGTCGAGGTCACCCACGTCCCCGACGGCCTGTACCTGAGCGTCGTCAACTCCCGTCCATGGCGCCCGGTCCTGCCGTCCCCGGGTGCCGGACACGGCCTGCTCGGCATGCGGGAACGGGCGGGGATGCTGGGGGGCCACGTCACGGCGGCCAGGACCCTGCACGGCGGCTTCGCAATCTCCGCCTTCCTGCCGCGCGACGGCAAGGCCCCGCTCGCCGCCCCGCTCGCCGTCCCGGTCCCGCCGGGGGCTGCCGCCCTGCCCGTCGTCTACACCGACCCGGCCGCCCTGCCCGTCGTGTACCTCGAACCACCGGCCCCGCCCGCCACGGCCGAGGACACACCCGTCCCCGGCCCACAGCCTGCGACAGGAGAACAGACCCCATGAGCAGCGGCACCATCCGCGTCCTCATCGCCGACGACCAGCAGATGGTCCGGCAGGGCTTCACCGTGCTGCTCAACACCCAGCCGGACATCGAGGTGATCGGCCAGGCCGTGGACGGTCTCGACGCCGTCGCCAAGGTCACCGAACTGGTCCCCGACGTCGTCCTCATGGACATCCGCATGCCCGAGATGAGCGGTATCGAGGCCACCCGCCGCGTCACCGCGGGGACGCCCGGCACGAAGGTGCTGGTGCTGACCACGTTCGATCTCGACGAGTACGTGTACGAGGCGCTGTGCGCCGGAGCCTCCGGCTTCCTGCTGAAGGACGCCTCCGCCGATCAGCTGGCCGAGGCGGTCCGGGTGATCGCGGCCGGTGACGCCCTGCTGGCGCCGGGGATCACCCGCCGGCTGATCGCCGAGTTCTCCCGGATGAACGGCAGGCCCCGCACCCCCCTGAAGGCCCGCGTCGGTGTCCTCACCGAGCGGGAGACGGAGGTGCTCGCCCTGATCGCCCAGGGCCTGTCCAACGCGGAGATCGCCGAGCACCTCGTCGTCGCCGAGCAGACGGTGAAGACCCACGTCGGCCGCATCCTGGTGAAGCTGGGCCTGAGGGACCGCACCCAGGCGGCGGTGTTCGCCTACGAGTCGGGGTTGGTCCGTCCCTCGGGCTACTGACGTGCGTTCCGGCGCGGGCCGGGGCGTACCCGTAGTACCTGAGAGGGAGGCCGCAGGACCCCTCTCAAAGGGGACGACCGCGACCCGGGCCGGCGCCTACCGTTTTCATCGTGACCGAGACGACCCAGACGCAGACGGCGCCGGACGGCGCGTTCAGCCCGTACAAGCCCCGCAGCCCGAGTACCGGCTGGCGGCCAACGCGCTGCGCGGGCTGCGCGAGGACCTGTTCCACGGCGCCTCCGTGTACCGCCCGCTGCCTCCCATGAGCACCGAGGGCCCGCTGGTCGGCCGGCTGCCGGGCCGGATCCGGGAGTACGTCGCCTGGACGCCGCACGGCCTGGTGGCGGCCGTCGGCGTGCTGACCATGATCGCCGCCTGGCTGAGCGCCCAGGGCAGCCTGACCGCCCCGCTCTACGCGCTGGCGGTCCTGGCTCCGCCGCTGGTGACCCTGAGCCGTCCCGCCCTGGCCTTCTGGCTGGCCCTGGCCGCGACCGCGGGCACGTCGATCGTCTCCGGCAGCTGGGGCCTGTGGCCCTGGCAGCCCGAGAACTTCATCTCCTACCTGACCGTGCTCACGGTCGTGGCCATCCGCACCCGGCCGCGCACGGCGGTGTGGATGTGGCTGATCACCGCCCTCTACTGTTCCGCGGCCGAGGCCGTGCTCGGCTACCACTTCGACAACAACTCCGGACCGATGCTGCTGGTGTCGGCATTCGTCCTGCTGGGCGTCACCGTCTGGCACATACGCAGGGAGGCCGAGCAGACGGTCAGCGCCCAGCAGACGGTCACCGCGCACGAGCGCTCCCGCCGCACCCTGCTGGAGGAGCGCACCACCATCGCCCGCGAGCTGCACGACGTGGTGGCGCACCACATGTCCGTGGTCGCCATCCAGGCGGAGGCCGCCCCCTACCGGGTCCAGGACCCGCCGCCGGAGCTGGAGAAGGCGTTCGCCACGATCCGGGTGAACGCGGTGGCGGCCCTGACCGAGCTGCGCCGTGTCCTGGGCGTCGTCCGCGCCGAGGACTACGAGGCCCCGGAGGCCCCGCAGCCCACCCTCGCCGACCTGGACACGCTGCTGGCGAACGTGCGGGAGGCGGGCCTGAGCGTGGAGAAGGTGCGGACCGGCGCGGTGCGCGAACTCCCGCCGGGTGTGGAGCTGTCGGCGTACCGGATCGTCCAGGAGGCCCTGAGCAACAGTCTGCGGCACGCGCCGGGCGCGACGGCCCGCGTCGAGGTCTCCTACGTGCTGGGCGGTCTCGGTCTGCGGATCGTCAACGGTCCGATACCTGAGGCGTATTCGGTGAAGCCATCACCCGGCGCCGGGCACGGCATCACCGGAATGCGGGAGCGGGTGTCCATGCTGAACGGCGAGATGACGGCCGGCCCGGCGGACGGCGGCGGCTACGAGGTGGCGGTGTTCCTGCCGGTCACCGCACCGACCGAGGGCGACGCATGACCGACCGTACGATCCGCGTACTGATCGCGGACGACCAGATGATGGTGCGCGAGGGCTTCTCCGTCCTGCTCAACGCCATGCCGGACATCGAGGTCGTCGGCGAGGCGGTCAACGGCCGGGAGGCGGTCACGAAGGTCCGCGAGCTGACCCCGGACGTCGTCCTGATGGACATCCGCATGCCCGAGCTGAACGGCATCGAGGCGACCAGGGAGATCGTCGCCGGGGACGGCGCGTCGAAGGTGCTGGTGCTGACCACCTTCGACCTCGACGAGTACGTCTACCAGGCGTTGCGGGCGGGAGCGGCCGGGTTCCTCCTCAAGGACGCCTCGGCACGGCAACTCGCCGACGGCGTTCGGGTGGTGGCGGCCGGCGAGGCGCTGCTGGCCCCCTCGGTCACCCGGCGGCTCATCACGGAGTTCTCCCGGATGTCCGAGCCGCCGCGCCCGCCGTCCGGTGCGCAGTCGGCGTACGGGGACCTGACCGAGCGGGAGACGGAGGTGCTGGTCCTGATCGCGCAGGGCCTGTCGAACGCGGAGATGGCCGAGCGGCTGGTGGTCGCCGAGTCGACGATCAAGACCCATGTGAGCAGGGTCCTGGTGAAGCTGGGCCTGCGGGACCGTACGCAGGCGGCGGTGTTCGCCTACGAGGCGCGGCTGGTGAGACCGGGCTGACCGGTCAGCTCGCACCACACGTACTTGCCACGGTTGCCGAACCTGGAGAGAGGATGCCACCCCCACACGTCCGCACAGGCCCGGACCAGTCCGAGCCCCCGGCCGGCCTCGCCGTCGGCCAGGTCCGCCAACCGCTCGGGTGCGTCGGGTGGTTCGGGGTCCGCGTCCCACGCCCCGATCCGCAACACGGTGCCCGACCAGCGCACCCGCAGAGCGGCAGGGCCCTTGGTGTGCAGCACGGCGTTGGTGATCAGCTCCGTGGCGAGCAGTTCGGCGACGTCGACGAGGCGGATCAGCCCGTGCATGGTGAGGATCAGGCGGAGGGTGCGGCGGCTGATGGTGACGGCGCGTGGATCGTTGGGGATGTAGAGGGAGTACTCCCAGGGTTCGTTTCCGGGCATGCGTGGACTCCGTTTCGGTGAGGTGAGGAGAGAGGCGGCTTCCGGGCGGTGGCATTGCCGCACCCGCCATGGCAGGACGGAGCGGTGCGCTTCCGGCGTCCCGGGGTTTCGCAGAGTGCGCGTCGCGTCACCGACGGTATTTCCTAGTCTTAGGAAAGTGCAACCCGTTGCCGTATTCTGGCGCTCGAACGAGGGAAGCTCGCACAGGAGTTGAGGCAAGGAGGCCCGGGTGCCGCCGAAGAGGCATCTCACCGCTCGACGTGTGAGGCTGGGCGCTGAGCTGCGCAAACTGCGCGAGGCTACGGGCATGACGGCCCGGGAGGCCGCAGAGCTGCTGGAGGCCGACGCCGTCCAGATGAGCCAGATCGAGTCCGGCACCGTAGGCGTGAGCGCCAAACGCGTGCGCCGCCTGGCAGCCAACTACGCCTGCGCGGACTCGGCGCTGATCGAAGCTCTGGTCGCGATGGCGACCGACCGCACGAGGGGATGGTGGGAGGAGTACCGGGGCATCCTGCCCCCGGTGAACCTGGATGTCGCGGAGACGGAGCACCACGCAACGTACCTACGGGACATCGTCATCACCCGGGTCCCCGGGCTCCTTCAGACACCGGACTACGCCCGTGCAGTCTTCGCCTACATGAACCCTGGACTTCCCGAAGACGCCGTGGACGTCAAGGTGGAGTACCGGATGAGACGTCGTACCGCCATCGAGGGTGACGACCCCACTCCGTACGAGGCGATCATTCACGAGATGGCACTACGGCTCCGCGTTTCCGACCGCGCTGCTTCTCGTGCCCAACTCCATCAAATTCTGAGCCTCATTGAGCAGGGCAGCGCCACTGTGCGGGTCATCCCTACCGATCAGGACGGTTTCGCCGGTTCCGGGGCTTCCGTGATGTACGCCGGAGGCCCAGTGCCGCAGTTGGACACCGGGCTGCGGGACTCACCCGCCGGCGTCTCCTTCATTGATGGCAAAACTCGGCTGGACCAACTGCGAGCCCTGATCCGTAGGGTGGAGAGCGCGGCACTCGACCCAGTAGCGTCCCGTGACTTCATCCACTGCATGGCGAAGGAACTGCAATGAACTGGCGCAAGTCCACGTACTCCGATGGCGGCGAAGGCGACACCTGCGTCGAAATCGCCGCCCTCACCACCCGCATAGCCGTCCGCGACTCCAAGGCACCGGCCCGGGCCATGCTCTCCTTCCCCGCCCCCTCCTTCGCAGCGTTCGTCGAGGCCGTGAAGCGGCACCCCCGACCTAGGGGATGACCACCGGGAGAGGACCCTCCGACTGACGAAGGAGCCGTAATTCACTGGCGGAAGTCCAGCTACTCGGGCGGCGGCGAGGGCAATACCTGCGTCGAGATCGCTGCCCTCCCCACCCACATAGCAATCCGTGACTCCAAGGCCCCTGCCCGCGGCCTTCTCGCCTTCCCCGCCGCCTCCTTCGCAGCGTTCGTCGAGGCCGTGAAGCGGCACCCCCGGCCTGCCGGGTGACGTACCCGGAGGGGATCTCAGCGGTGGCTGGTCGCGATCGTCAGGAGGTCCGCCGCCGGGCCCACCAGTGACCGGCCGGCCGGCCACACCGCGCGCAGGGAGCGGCGCAGTTCCACGCCCTCGACGTGGACGGGGGCGAGGCGGCCGTCGGCGACGTCGGTCCGTACCGCCAGTTCGCTGATCACCGCCGGTCCGGTTCCGGCGATCACCGCGCCGCGTACGGCGGTCGCCGAGCCCAGTTCCAGGACCGGGCGGGCTTCTTCCGCGCCCGCCCGGCGCAGGGCCTGTTCCAGGGCGATCCGGGTGCCCGAACCCCGTTCGCGGACGACGAGGGGCGTGGCGGCCAGCTCGTACGTGGTCAGGGGGGAGCGGCGCCGGGCCCAGGGGTGGGTGGGCGCGACCACGACGAGCAGCCGGTCGGTGGCCACCGTCCTGCTGTGCAGGCCCCGCGGCACGCGCGGCGACTCGATGAACCCGATCTCGGCCTCACCGCCGTGCAGCAGTTCGGGAACGTGCTCGCTGTTGGTGACGTGAAGGCCGACGTGCAGATCGGGGTGGGTGGTGCAGAGTTCGCTGATCCACTCGGGGACCAGGTGCTCGGCCACGGTCATGCTCGCGGCGATCCTCAGCGTGGCGTCGAGCCGGCCGCGCTGCGCCTCGACGCTGGTCATCAACGCCGCCAGTTCGTCGAGGACGCGCTGGGCCCGCCCGGCGACCACCTGCCCGTCGGCCGTCAGCCGGGAGCCGCGCCGGGTGCGGTCGACCAGGGGCAGGCCCAGTCTGCGTTCCAGCGCCGACAGCCGCTTGCTGGCGGACGGCTGGGTGATGCCCAGCTCCCCGGCGGCCCGGCCGAGACTGCCCAGCTCTCCGACGAGCACCAGCAGCCGCAGCGACTCGACGTCCGGGGGAGCATTCATGGTCTCAGCATACGGACGGAACGGGTCCCAGTCAGTGAGCCTGGTCATGCCCCACGGCTATGACCTCCCCCTGAACAGTGGGCTACCGGCCTGGTCAGGGGCTGTCCACAGTGAAGATCATGAAAGACGTCAAGTGCGCGCCGGGGTTGCTGCTCGCCGTTGCCGTGGCCGGGGCCGCGACCGTGGTGGGCGGTTGGTTGCCCGTCGTCGGAGGTCCGGTCTCCGGCGTGGTCATCGGCGTGCTGGTGGCAGCGGTGCGGCGGCCGGGCGAGCGGTTGCGGCCGGGGATCGCCACCGCGAGCCGGTTCGTCCTGCAACTCGCGGTGGTCATCCTCGGGTGCCAGCTCTCGCTGGCGCGGGTCGTGGAGGCCGGGGCCGGTTCGCTGCCGGTCATGGTGGGTTCGCTCGCCGCCTGCCTGGGGGCCGCGTACCTGGTGGGCCGCAGGCTGGGCATCGGCGGTGACCTGCGGACCCTCATCGGGGTGGGCACCGGGATCTGCGGCGCGTCCGCCATCGCGGCGGTCACCCCGGTGATCGGGGCGGCCAGTGCCGAGGTCGCCTACGCGATCTCGACGATCTTCCTGTTCAACATCTCGGCGGTGCTCCTCTTCCCGTTCCTCGGCCATCTGCTGGGTATGAGCCAGCACGCCTTCGGGCTGTTCGCGGGCACCGCGGTCAACGACATGTCCTCGGTGGTCGCCTCGGCCACCACCTATGGTGACGAGGCCGGCCAGTACGCGGTCGTCGTCAAGCTGACCCGGACGCTGCTCATCATCCCCGTCTGCCTGGGACTGGCCGCGCTGGCCAGGCGCCGCGCCGCGGTCCCGGCCGCGGCTCACCCTGCGCAGAGGACCAGTGGTGCCCCGCGCCCGAACGTCTTCGCCCTCGTACCCTGGTTCCTCGTCGGCTTCCTGCTGACCGCCCTGGCCAACACCGTCGGACTCGTACCGGACGCGGCGCACCACGGCCTGAACACGCTCTCCGTCTTCCTCATCACGGTGGCCCTCTCCGCGATCGGCCTGTCGACCGACCTCGGCGGCCTGCGCCGCGCCGGTCCCCGGCCCCTGATCCTGGGCGCCGTCCTGTGGGGCGTGGTGACGGTCACCTCCCTCGCCCTGCAGTTCGTCACCGCCTCCTGGTGAGCCGTCGTGCGTCTCCCGTACGGGGGTGGGCACGGGCCGGCGGGACGTCCTATCGTCCGTCCATGACGGCTGCATCCGACCTCGCGTTCGACCCGTGGGACCCGGCGTTCGTCGCCGACCCGTACCCCGCCTACGCCGAGCTGCGCGCCCGGGGCCGGGTGTTCCACTACGAGCCCAGCGACCAGTGGCTGGTCCCGCACCACGCGGACGTGTCGGCGCTGCTGCGGGACAGGCGGCTGGGCCGGACCTACCAGCACCGGTTCACGCACGAGGACTTCGGCCGCACCCCGCCCCCGCCGGAGCACGAGCCGTTCCACGTCCTCAACGACCACGGGATGCTCGACCTGGAACCGCCGGACCACACCAGGATCCGGCGCCTGGTGTCGAAGGCGTTCACCCCGCGCACGGTGGAGCGCCTGAGGCCCTACGTCCACCGGCTGGCGGACGAACTCGTCGCCGCGCTCGTGCACGCGGGCGGCGGCGACCTGCTGGCCGACGTGGCCGAGCCGCTGCCGGTCGCCGTGATCGCGGAGATGCTGGGCATCCCGGAGCGGGACCGGGACCTGTTGCGTCCCTGGTCGGCGGCGATCTGCGGGATGTACGAGCTGAACCCGTCCGAACAGACGGCGGTGCGGGCGGTACGGGCGTCGGTGGAGTTCTCGCAGTACCTCCGGGAACTGATCGCGGCCCGCCGCGCCGAGCCGGGCGAGGACCTGATCTCCGGGCTGATCGCGGCCCACGACGCGGGCGACCGGCTCACGGAACAGGAGATGATCTCCACGGCCGTCCTGCTCCTCAACGCCGGTCACGAGGCCACGGTGAACGCGACGGCCAACGGCTGGTGGGCTCTGTTCCGCAACCCCGACCAGCTGGCGGCGGTGCGCGCGGACCACTCCCTGGTCCCGTCCGCCGTCGAGGAACTGATGCGCTACGACACGCCGTTGCAGCTCTTCGAGCGGTGGGTGCTGGACGAGATCGAGATCGACGGCACGACGATCCCGAGGGGAGCGGAGATCGCCCTGCTCTTCGGCTCGGCCAACCACGACCCGGAGGTGTTCAGCGCGCCCGACCGCCTGGACCTCACCCGGCGCGACAATCCCCACATCTCCTTCAGCGCGGGCATCCACTACTGCATCGGCGCCCCCCTGGCCCGCATCGAGCTGGCCGCTTCCATGACGGCTCTCCTGGAACAGGCCCCGGCCCTGCGCCTGACGGCGGAACCGCGGCGCAGACCGAACTTCGTGATGCGCGGCCTGGAGGGGCTGAGCGTGGAGGTGGGGTGATCACCCGATCGGCTGATCACGGCGAGGAGCCCCCGCGCCGGTGATCGAACGCCCGCCAAGCTGGTGTGCGCCTGCGAGAGATCACGTCGTACGACCCGGACACCCACAGCCGCGACCGGGTGGAGAAGCCCCGGGCCTACGGTGAGGCGGGCATCCCGGTCTACCTGCTGGTCGACCGTGACAGCCGCTCGGTCCTTGTGCACTCCGAGCCGGACTTCCACCGCGGGTACCGGACGATTCACATGGTTGCGCTCGGCGACAAGGCCGTCCTCCCCGCTCCCGTCGGTATCGAACTCGACACCGAGGATCTGAAGCAGTACATGGACTGACGCACCCGCCCTCAGCCGGTCAGATCCCGCCGCCGGCCCCCCGCCAGCCCCCCGCCCACCAGCACCGCCGCCACCCCCAGCAGCACCGCCACCGGGCCCCACCCCAGTTCGCCGCCCGGCAGCTTCGGCAGGTGGCCGTAGGGGGAGAGGTCCAGCACCGTGCGGGGCAGGTCCAGTGCCGGGCCGATCCAGCCGACGAGCAGGACCGCGCCGGCCACCCCCCACGCCGCCACGGCACCGCGGGGAAGCAGGCCGTGGAGGAGGACGGCGACGCCGCCGACCACCCACACCGCCGCCACCTGCACGAGACAGGCGCCCAGGACCGGGCCGGTCTGCCTGCCGTAACCGGCCGCGAGGCCGAGTCCGGCCAGCAGCATGAGCAGGACCGAGCCGCCGAAGGCGATCACCAGGTGCCCGGCGGCCCACCGCACCCGGCCCACCGCGGCCGCCAGCACCGGCTCGGCACGCCCCGAGCCCTCCTCGCCGCTCAGCCGCAGCACGGCCGAGACGACGTAGAGCGCGGCGACCAGGCCCAGGATCTGGGTCATCGAGGCGAGGAAGGCGTCGGTGAGGCCGGACCGGCCGCCCATCCGCTGGAAGATCTCCCGGGTCCGCTCGTTGTCGCCGACCAGTTCCGCCGCGCCGTCCGCCATTGCGCCGAAGACGACTCCGGCCAGCAGGAAGCCGGTACCCCAGCCGAGCAGGGAGCCCCGTTGCAGGCGCCAGGCCAGCGCGCCCGCGGTGCCCAGCCTGCCCCGGGCGGGCCCAGGCCGGGTGGGCAGGAAGCTCATGCCGAGGTCACGGCGGCCGGCCAGCAGGTGGGCGAGGCGGGCCAGTCCGGCCGTCGCGGCGGCGAACAGGCCCAGCACCCACCAGCGTTCACCGGCGAAGGGCCGCAGGTTCTCCAGCCACCCGAGCGGGGAGAGCCAGGTCAGCACCGACGCACCACCCCCGGCGCCCCCGGCCCCCGAGCCGGTCGTCGCGTCGCCCGCCGCGCGCAGTGCGAAGGCCGCCCCGAGGACGGCCGCGGTCAGAGCGCGGGCCGCCCGGGCGCTCTCCGTCAGCTGGGCCATGACGGCGGCCGTCGTGGCGAAGACCGCGCCGACGCCCGCCACGCCGAGGCCGAGCGCCAGCGCTCCCGCCGCGCCCTGCCCGGCGAGGCCCGCGGTGATCAGCAGGGCCACGGCGCCGTTCGCGACGGCGGCCGTCAGCAGCGCCGCGGTGAGGGGCGCGCGGCGGCCGACCGCCCCGGACACGACCAGTTCCTGCCGTCCGCTCTCCTCCTCGTCCCGGGTGTGCCGGACGACGACGAGCAGGCCGGTGACGGCGGCCACTGCTCCCGCGTACACGCCGACCCGCCAGGCCGTCAGCGCGCCCAGCGAGTCACCGGAAACGGGCCCGATCAAGGCGCGCAGCGAGGGGTTCGCGGCCAGCTGCCGCACCAGGCCGGCCCGGTCGGCGGGGGTGGGGTACAGGCTCTGGAGGGTGTGCGGCATGGAGAGGACCATCAGCGCGTTCACGGCGACCCAGAGGGGGATCAGCACGCGGTCGCGGCGCAGTGCCAGGCGCAGCAGGACCGCGGTGCCGGCGCGTGCCGCCGCGAGGGGGGCGGCGCTCATCGCGTCACCTGCGCCGGTTCGGCGGTGTAGTGCCGCAGGAAGAGTTCCTCCAGGGTCGGCGGCGTCGACGTCAGCGACCGGACGCCCGACTCGCTCAGCGAGCGCAGCACCTCGTTCAGCTTGTCGGTGTCCACCTGGAGGCGGACCCGGTGGCCCTGTACGTCGAGGCCGTGGACGCCGGGCAGGCGGGCCAGCCCGTTCGGCGGGCCGGCGAGTTCGGCACAGACGGTGGTGCGCGTCAGGTGGCGCAGGTCGGCGAGGGATCCGCTCTCGACCGTACGGCCGGCCCGGACGATGCTCACCCTGTCACACAGATGTTCGACCTCGCTGAGGATGTGGGAGGAGAGCAGGACCGTGCGGCCCCGGTCGCGTGCTTCTCTGACGCAGCGCTGGAAGACCCCCTCCATCAGCGGGTCGAGGCCGGAGGTCGGCTCGTCCAGGATCAGCAGGTCCACGTCGGAGGCGAACGCGGCGACGAGGGCGACCTTCTGCCGGTTGCCCTTGGAGTAGGTGCGGCCCTTTTTCGTCGGGTCCAGTTCGAAGCGTTCCACGAGTTCCGCGCGGCGCCGCTCGTCGAGGCCTCCGCGCAGCCTGCCGTACAGGTCGATGACCTCACCGCCGGAGAGGTTGCGCCACAGGGTCACGTCCCCGGGTACGTAGGCGATGCGGCGGTGCGCCCGGACCGCGTCGGCCCACGGGTCGCGGCCCAGCACGCGCGCGGTGCCGGAGTCGGCGCGCAGCAGGCCGAGCAGGACGCGGAGGGTGGTGGACTTCCCGGCGCCGTTGGGGCCGAGAAAGCCGTGCACCTCGCCGGTGGCGACGGTCAGGTCGAGGCCGTTCAGCGCGGGGGTCCGGCCGAACGCCTTGTGGAGTGCGGACACCTCGACGGCGGGGCCGGCCGCCCGGTGGTGGGCGCCGTGGGCTTTCGTCATGCTTCGGAAACTACGCTTAGTTCAGAAAATTGTGAAGTTAAGGAAACGTATAAACTCGGAGGTCCGCAGCGCCAGGGGAGATGAAGCAGCGATGGCCGACGAGACGCCGGAGAACCGTGACCCCGAGGCGGTCTCGAAGTTCGTGGAGGGCTTCGCGGCGCAACTGGCCGAGGCCGGCCTGCCCCGCATGCCCGCCCGCGTCTTCGCCGCGCTGCTCGCCTCCGACAGCGGCACCCTCACCTCCGCCGAGCTGGGCGAGCGGCTGCGGATCAGTCCCGCCGCCGTCTCCGGTGCGGTGCGCTATCTGGCGCAGGTGCACATGGTCTCGCGGGAGCGCGAGCCCGGCTCGCGCCGCGAGCGCTACCGCGTGCGCGCCGACCAGTGGTACGAGGCGCTCACCAGCCGCGAGGCGGTCATCAAGCGCTGGGAGCACGCGCTGCGCGAGGGTGTCGACAGCCTCGGCGCCACCACCCCCGCCGGCCGGCGGCTGGCCGAGACCCTGGCCTTCTTCGAGTTCATCGACGGCGAGATCGCCGCGATGATGGACCGCTGGCGCGCTCATCGGGAACGGTTGTTCGGGTGATCGCAAGCGCGGGATCGATTGCGTAGCCGATCGGATGCTCTGAGTGAAAAGCCGGCTCGCATCCGAGGGACGGCGCATCATGACGTTGATGACGAGCGCCCGGTGATGAGCGGTACGGAGCCCCCCAGCAGTTTCGAGGGCATGTCGGAGCTCCTCGACGTGCCCGCCGCTCCACCGGCAACCGGCTCGACGGTGGGGCCTTGTCCTTCGTCGCCGAGCTGACCCCCCGTCCACTCGGGAGGACGACCTGACCGACAAGGCCGGCGTCCACAGCAGGGCGGGCGTTCCCGTCTACCTTCTCCTCGACATGCAGGAAGAGCGATCGACCGTCTTCCGGTCGCCGTCGCCCCACGGGTACCAGGGGCGCGTCACCAAGTCGTTCGGCGAGAAGTCGTACATCCCGGAGCCCTTCGGCTGCACGCTCGACGCCGACGGCTTCCAGCCGCCGCAGACTCAGGCCTGAGCCGGCACCACCAGCCCCCAGGCCCCCTCCCGCACCGTCCACGTCCGGGTCCGCACCGGGCCGGAGACCACCGCGTCCGCGCGGTAGCGGAAGTGGGCACCCGAGACGGTCACCGCGCGGCCCTCGGCCAGCAGGGGGGAGGCCTCCGCGCCGGGACCCGACAGCGGCCGGACCTCCACCTCGGCGAGGCCGCGGGCGCCCGGGACGACCGACACCGCCTCCACCGGCTGGTCCAGGTCCACCACGGCCACCCCGTCGACCTCCACGCGGAGCCGGGAGGGGGCGGGGACGGTGTCGGCCGCCGTCCGGGGCGGGCGGGCCACCAGCGTCCGTACGAGCGACTGGCAGGTCCGCAGCCAGTCGCGGCCCGCGCCCGCGCCCGCCGCCGCCCCCGCGCCGAGCGCCGGCGCATCCGCCGGAGCCTCCCGCAGCCCGAGGGGCGGGATGTGCAGTGCGCCCAGCACCACCCCGTCGCTGTCGTCGGCGAGCAGGTCGAGGCGGCGTACGGCACCGTCGAGCACCGCCCGCGCCGCCGCCACCGTCCCCGTCGGCACGCCCAGCGAGCGGGCCAGGTGCACGACACCCCCGACCGGCACGACCGACAGCACACATCCGGCCAGCTCCCGCCGCTGGTGCAGCACGGTCACCGCCCGCAGCAGCGCGCGGTCGTCACCGACCACCACCGGCCGCCGGGAGCCGCGCCGCGCCAGCGCGCGGGCGAATTCCTCCGGTCCGTCCGGCAGGCACACCTTCGTGGCGGCACCCGCGCTGAGCACGTCTTTCGCGATCCGTACGGACTCCCCGTCGGTCCGCCGGGCGACCGGGTCGATGACCACGAGCAGCGGATCGGACGTCGGATAGGTCGCCACCTCGGTCCTGCCTCGCTTCCTCGGGTAGCATCTTTGTGCAAGAGCCCCTTGCGCTATTGCGCCAGGGGCTTCGTCTATTCCGGGGCATCCGGTCCGACGGTTGCGCGGCCGAAGACGGTCGCACGGTGCACGCGGCGGTGAACCCGCGTACGCCCCTGACCTTGGACATGCCCCGCCCGGAAGGGGTGTACGCGCGTGCCCGCACTTGTGCTGCTCGGTGCTCAGTGGGGTGACGAGGGCAAGGGAAAGGCCACCGACCTGCTCGGTGGCTCCGTGGACTATGTGGTGCGTTACCAGGGCGGCAACAATGCCGGCCACACGGTCGTCGTCGGCGACCAGAAGTACGCACTGCACCTCCTCCCTTCCGGAATCCTGTCGCCCGGTTGTACGCCCGTCATCGGAAACGGCGTCGTCGTCGACCCGTCGGTCCTGCTCTCCGAGCTGAGCGGTCTGAACGAGCGCGGCGTTGACACGTCGAAGCTCCTGATCAGCGGAAACGCGCACATCATCACGCCGTACAACGTGACCGTCGACAAGGTGACGGAACGCTTCCTCGGCAAGCGCAAGATCGGCACCACCGGCCGTGGCATCGGCCCGACCTACGCCGACAAGATCAACCGCGTCGGCATCCGGGTCCAGGACCTGTACGACCAGTCGATCCTGACCCAGAAGGTCGAGGCGGCCCTCGACGCCAAGAACCAGATCCTCACCAAGCTCTACAACCGGCGCGCGATCGCCGTGGACCAGGTGGTCGAGGAGCTGCTGGGCTACGCGGAGCAGATCAAGCCGTACGTCGCCGACACGGTGCTGGTCCTCAACCAGGCGCTGGAGGACGACAAGGTGGTCCTCTTCGAGGGCGGCCAGGGCACGCTGCTGGACATCGACCACGGCACGTACCCCTTCGTCACCTCCTCCAACCCGACGGCGGGCGGCGCCTGCACCGGCGCCGGCGTCGGCCCGACGAAGATCAGCCGGGTCATCGGCATCCTCAAGGCCTACACGACCCGCGTCGGCTCCGGCCCGTTCCCGACCGAGCTGCTCGACGAGGACGGCGAGGCGCTGCGCCGCATCGGCGGCGAACGCGGTGTGACCACCGGCCGCGACCGCCGCTGCGGCTGGTTCGACGCGGTGATCGCCCGCTACGCCACCCGCGTCAACGGCCTCACCGACTTCTTCCTCACCAAGCTCGACGTCCTCACCGGCTGGGAGCGGATCCCGGTCTGCGTCGCCTACGAGATCGACGGCAAGCGCGTCGAGGAGCTGCCCTACTCCCAGACCGACTTCCACCACGCGAAGCCGGTGTACGAGTACCTCCCCGGCTGGCAGGAGGACATCACGAAGGCCAAGACCTTCGCCGACCTCCCGAAGAACGCCCAGGCCTACGTCAAGGCCCTGGAGGAGATGTCCGGCGCCCCGATCTCCGCGATCGGCGTGGGCCCGGGCCGGGACGAGACGATCGAGATCAACTCGTTCATCTGACCGCCCGCCCGGCCGTTCCTCCGGCCGTTCCCCCTGCGGCGGCCGTCGTCCTCGTGCGACGGCCGCCGCAGGCGCGAGGGCGTCGGCGCGCGGGCGTCGGCACGAAGTCCTAGCTGAAGACGATCATCGCCCCCTGCGCCAGGCTCCGCGTCGCCGCCGCGTGCAGGCCCAGCCAGACGTGGCGTTCGCGGGCGAAGGGGCTCGGGTCGTAGGGGGCCGGGGCCGCGGGCTGTTCGAGTTCCGTGGGGCCCGGCGGCGGGGCCGGGGGCGCCGGGGGGTTGGCCGGGTCGATGCCGAGGGACGGGGCGACGTGCTCCAGTTCGCGCAGCAGCGCCTGGGAGGAGCCCAGCGGGCCGCCGCCGGCGAGGAGTTCGTCGTTGGACAGGGGGTGCGGGAAGTCCACGGGGACGTAGGCGCCCGCGTGGTCGTAGTGCCAGACCAGGTGGGACTGCTGGGCCGTCGACTCGAACATCTCCAGCAACTGCTCGTAGTCACCGCCCAGTTCGTCGACCGGCGCGAGCGGCAGGCCGCAGAGCTGGAGCAGGTGGGCGCGGCGCAGGAAGTGCAGCGCGTCGTAGTCGAAGCCGGCCACCGGCGCGACGTCCCCCGACAGGCCCGGCATGTACTGGTACACCGGCACCGGCGGGAACCCGTTCTCCGCGAGCGCCTTGTTGTACTGCGCGAGTTCCTCGGCGAACGGGTTGTCGGGGGTGTGGCACAACACGTCGACGAGCGGTACCAGCCACAGGTCGCAGGCCAAAGAGGGCTCCTCACTCAGCGCTCGGGCGGTGCGCGGCGCTCGGGTGCCGCACAGCGGTCAGGGAAGCGTAGTCGGTGCGGCGAGGGTCTGTTCGGTTCGTGCCGGAAGGCTTCGTTCGTGCAGGTCCCATACCCACACCCCGCCGGTCCACTTCCCGGGGCGGCCCACCAGCCGGGTGACGGCCGTGCGCAGGGCGCCGTCGTTGGGCTGCGGGGCGAGGACGAGGACGCCCGCGTGCCAGTACGCGAAGTCCTGCCGGGCCTGGGCCCGCCGGTCGCCGTCGATGGCGGGGACGACCCCCGTGTAGCGCACGTCGCGCAGCAGGTCGGACGTGTTGCGCGGGGAGGCGCCGTAGATGCCGATGCGGTCCGGGCCCCAGGGGCCGTTGAAGTAGCCGCCGGGCAGCTTGAAGCCGAGGTGGGCGACGGTCTGCCAGTGCAGGGCCTCGGCCGCGCCCGGGTCGGGCACGGGCACCGGGACGAGGGTCTCGCCGTCGTGGACGTACGGCTTCCACATCCCGGCCGCGATGAACTCCGGCACCGGAACGCGGTCCACCGCCTTCAGCGGGGCGGGCACCAGCGGCAGCAGGGCCAGGGCGACGGCCAGCAGGCCCGTGTAGGAGGTGCCCGGGCTGCGGCTCTTCGCCAGGCGGGCCAGCGCGAGGGCGAGCAGCATGCCCAGCGCGGGCGCGCAGATCATCGCCACCCTGCCCTCGATGACCGACTCGAACAGCGGCAGCCGGGCGAGCAGCGCCCACGGGCCGGGGTAGACCCGGTCGGTCAGCGGCAGGCGGATCTTCTGCCCCAGGGACAGCACCGCCGCGCCGGCCACCGTCACCGCCAGCGCCTTGACGAGGGCGTGCTCCCAGAGCCGTACGACGATGCCGAGGGCGAGCAGGAGCAGGGGCCAGCCGTAGAAGGCGTTCTGCTCGGTGGGGTTCAGGGACAGGGCGCCGGCCCGCTGCGCGTCCCCCGCGAACAGGGAGCGCTCGGCGAAGGCGAGCAGCGCGAGTGGGCT
Organism: Streptomyces sp. NPDC056160; assembly: GCF_042268205.1. Lineage (NCBI taxonomy): Bacteria > Bacillati > Actinomycetota > Actinomycetes > Kitasatosporales > Streptomycetaceae > Streptomyces > Streptomyces sp. NPDC056160. Next base: position 36,354 of record NZ_JBHJUW010000014.1, on the reverse strand, counting down.
GTTGCCCGCGTTGTCGCCGTGCAGCACGCTGCCGTAGCTCTGCGCGCCCGCGAACTGCCAGTACAGCGGGTAGGCGACGAGCGGCAGGCACACCGCGGCGCCGATCAGCAGCCCCCGCAGCAGCGGCCGCCAGGCCGCCTTCGCCACGTCCCGGCGCACCAGCGCGTACGCGGCGGCGAACAGCACCAGGCCGAGCGAGGCGAGCAGCAGCGGCTCCTCGCCGAGGAAGACCTGGTACGCCGTCAGCAGCCCGAGCACGATGCCGTCGCGCCGCACCCGCACGCCCTCGCCCAGGCGCAGCACCCGGTCGATGATCAGCGGGATCACGAACAGGATCACGAAGTTGGGGTGGGCGTTGGCGTGGCTGACCATCGGCGGGGCGAAGGCGGCCAGCGCCGCGCCGGTGAAGGCCGCGCCGCGGTGGCGTACGACGCGCCTGACGATCAGCCAGTACCAGGTGGCCGCGGTCGCGGCCAGGCCCAGCGTCATGCACAGGCTGAGCGCGACGGCGGGGCCGAACGCCAGCGTGACGGGCGCGAAGGGCGCGGACAGGCCCAGCATGACCGTGTTGGCCATGAGGTTCACGCCGTCCGGGAAGCCCTGGAGGTCGGTGAAGAGCGGGTTGTGGAGGTGGGCGACGCTGTCGGCGGCGACCGCGAAGAACCACTCCCACTGGTTCTGGTCCTGCATGGAGTCGGGCAGGTAGCGGTGGGCGGGGTCGAAGAAGCGGCCGGAGTACAGCGCCACCGCCATCAGCAGGAACGCGGCGCCGGCCAGCAGGTCGGCGGGGCGCGCCGAGCGGGCCTTGAGCCGGGCCAGTTCGGCGAGGACACGGCCGTAGTCCAGCGGGCCGACCTTGGAGCCGGAGCGGTGCGACCAGCGGACCGGGACCTCGGCGACGGGCCGGCCGGCGCGGTGGAAGTGCTGGAGGACCTCGACGTCGATGCCCCAGCCGTTGAGCCGGGAGGCGGCGAAGGCGCTGCGCGCGCTGTCCCCGTCGAAGAGTTTGAAGCCGCACTGGGTGTCGCGGATGCCGGGCACGGCGACCCGGCGTATGAGGAGGTTCCCGGCGCGGCCCAGCAGTTCGCGCACCCGGTGCTGGTGGCTGCCGATCGAGGCGCCGGGCACCGCGCGGGAGCCGATCGCGGCGGCTTCGCCCTCGCCGATCGCCTCGTCGAGCCGGTCCAGTTCCTCGATGGGGGTGGCGAGGTCGGCGTCGGTGACCAGGACGCGCCGGCCGCGGGTGGCCAGCACGCCCAGGCGCAGGGCGTGGCCCTTGCCGCGGTTGCGGTCGGCGGCGACGAGCCGGATCCGCCGGTCGTGGCGGGCGGTGACGAGGGCACCGGTGCCGTCGGTGGAGCCGTCGTCGGCGACGACGACCTCCCAGGCGCCGAAGCGGGCCTCGTTCTCGTCCAGGTAGGCGGCGACGGCGTCCAGAGTGGGGCCGAGCCGGCGCTCCTCGTTGTAGGCGGGGATGACGACCGACAGCGCGACCGGCGCTCCGGGCGGTTCGGCGGCGGACGGGCCGGCGGCGGGCACGGCGGCGTCGTCGCTCATGCGCCGGCCAGCCGGTCGACCAGGGCGAGGGAGTGCGCGTGGTAGGCGGCGACGATCGCGCGGGCCGCGGCGGTGTCACGGCCGGCCAGCGCGTCGACGAGTTCGGTGTGGCCGGTCCACAGCAGGCCGCGCAGGTCGCCCAGGCGGCGCAGCGGCTGCACCGCGCACACCCAGGACTGCACGCGTATTCGGTGCAGGAAGTCGGCGAGGTAGGGGTTGCCGAACAGACCGCTCAGCTCGCGCCAGAACCGCAGGTCGTAGCCGATCAGCACGGTCAGGTCGCCTGCGGTGGCGGCCCGCTGGGCCTCCTCGCCGCGCCGGCGCACCCCGGCGAGCGCGGCCGTCAGGCGCGCCTCCCAGAGGTCGTGCGGGGGGCGCGGATCGTGCGGGAGGTGCGGGGGGTGCGGCTCGTGCGGGGGGCGCAGGGCGGGCAGGGGGGCCCGGCCGTCGAGGAGGGCCTGGAACATGCCGTCGGTGACCAGGCCGCGGGCCTCGATCATCTCCCGGTGGTCGGCCGTCGAGTACTCCCGCACCCGGAAACCGCGGTGCTGGTCGGACTCCAGCAGGCCCTGCGCGGACAGGTCGACGAGCGCTTCGCGCACCGGGGTGGCGGACACCCCGTACTGCTCGGCGATCTCCTTCACCGTGAACTCCTGCCCCGGCTGGAGCCGCCCGGCCAGCACCTCGTCCCGGAGCGCGTCCGCGATCTGCTGCCGCAGGGTGTTGCGGGTCACGGCGCCGGTGCCGCTGATGCCGGCCATGGTCGGGGCGTCTCCCTTGCGCGTGCGGTGGCGTACTCGCCCGTGTGTCCTGCCCGTCCACGGACGTGGACGCCCACCGGGTGTGCGTCCACGTCCGTGTACGTCTACAAGCACGCCACCTTACGCGTTCGGGTTCCCCCGGCCGCCCGGTGAACCGGGCGGCCTCACCGTCGTACGACGGCCTGTCACTCGGTGTGCTCGTCGGCCGCGGACAGCGCCGCGTCCAGAGCCGCCAGGCCCTCCTTCAGCTCGGCCTCGGTCACGGTGCACGGCGGGACGACGTGGGTGCGGTTCATGTTGATGAAGGGCCACAGGCCGTGCGCCTTGGCGGCGGCGCCGAAGGCCGCCATCGGCGCGTTCGCCTCGCCGGCCGCGTTGTACGGCACCAGCGGTTCGCGACTCTCGCGGTTCTTCACCAGTTCCAGCGCCCAGAACATGCCGACACCGCGCACGTCGCCGACGCTCGGGTGCCGCTCGGCCAGCTCGCGCAGCCCCGGCTCCACGACCTCGGTGCCGAGCCGCTTCGCGTTCTCGACGATCCCCTCCTCGGCCATCACGTTGATCGTCGCGACGGCCGCCGCGCACGCCAGCGGATGCCCGGAGTACGTCAGACCACCGGGGTAGGGGCGCTTGCCGAACGTCTGCGCGATCTCGCCGGAGATCGCCACGCCGCCCAGCGGCACGTATCCCGAGTTCACGCCCTTGGCGAAGGTCATCAGGTCCGGTACGACGCCCGACAGGTCCGCCGCGAACCACTCACCGGTCCGCCCGAACCCCGCCATGACCTCGTCCAGGACGAACACGATCCCGTACTTGTCGCACAGCTCGCGCACCCCGGCCAGGTATCCCGGCGGCGGCATCATGATCCCGGCCGTACCCGGGACGGTCTCCAGGATGATCGCGGCGACGGTCGAAGGCCCCTCGAAGGTGATCGTCGTCTCCAGGTGCTCGAGCGCCCGCGCGCACTCCTGCTCCTCCGTCTCGGCGTAGAAGCGGGAGCGGTAGAGGAACGGCGCCCAGAAGTGCACGACCCCGGCCGCGCCGCCGTCGGAGGCCCAGCGGCGCGGATCACCGGTGATGTTGATGGCCTGCTCCGTGCCGCCGTGGTACGAGCGGTACGCCGAGAGCACCTTCGGCCGGCCTGTGTGCAGCCGTGCCATCCGCACCGCGTGCTCGACCGCGTCGGCGCCGCCGTTGGTGAAGAAGATCTTGTCCAGGTCGCCGGGGGTCCGCTCGGCGATCAGCCGCGCCGCCTCCGAGCGGGCCTCGACGGCGAAGGCGGGAGCGAAGGTGGCCATGGTCGCGGCCTGTTCCTGGATCGCCGCGACGACCTTGGGGTGCTGGTAGCCGATGTTGGTGAAGACGAGCCCGCTGGCGAAGTCGAGGTAGCGCCTGCCGTCGTAGTCCCAGAAGTACGACCCTTCGGCACCGGCCACCGCCGGCGGGTCGATCAGGTCCTGCGCGGACCAGGAGTGGAACACGTGCGCGCGGTCGGCCGCCTTCACGGCGGCGCCGGCCTCGGGGTTCGGCTGGGGGGTCCGGTGGGCGGGGGAGGGCTGAGGGGTCATACGGCGAGCGTAGAGGGGCCCGCGGCGGAGCCGGTATCGGCGCCCTGTCTGCGGGAAGGGGGATTTGACGACAGGTTGTCGACGGCGGGCGGCCGGGCGCGGATCCGGTCGCACGCTGTTACGGAACCGTAGAGGGCGGCCCGCTCCGCGCCCCGTGGCTCGCACTATCCTCGGGCTGACGCACAGGGGCGTCGGGGACGTGTCGGGGGATACCGGGGGAGGCGGTTGGGCCATGGAGAGACTCGCGCCCGGCGATCCGCGGGAGATCGGCGCGTACCGGCTGCTGGCGCGGCTCGGCACCGGGGGGATGGGCCAGGTGTACCTGGCACGCTCGGACCGGGGCCGTACGGTCGCCGTGAAGCTGGTGCGGCGGGAACTGGCCCAGCGGGAGGAGTTCCGGGCCCGCTTCCGGCAGGAGGTCGGGGCGGCCCGGCGGGTCGGCGGTCACTGGACGGCACCCGTGCTGGACGCGGACACCGAGGCCGCCGTGCCCTGGGTCGCCACCGGGTACGTCGCCGGGCCCAGCCTCCAGCAGGTCGTCGGCCACGACCACGGGCCGCTGCCCGAGCGGTCGGTGCGCATCCTCGCCGCCGGTCTCGCCGGGGCGCTGCGGGACATCCACGCGGCCGGCCTCGTCCACCGCGACCTCAAGCCGTCCAACGTGCTCGTCACGATCGACGGACCGCGCGTCATCGACTTCGGCATCGCACGGGCGCTGGAGACCGTCACGGACGGCGGGGTCACCCGGGCCGGTGCGCTGGTCGGCTCACCCGGGTTCATGGCGCCCGAGCAGGTGCGCGGTGACCGGGTCACACCCGCGTGCGACGTCTTCTGCCTCGGTTCCCTGCTCGCCTACGCGGCGACCGGCGCCCTGCCCTTCGGCACCGCCGACAGCGGGGTGCACGCGCTGATGTTCCGCATCGTCCGGGAGGAACCCGACCTGGAGGGCGTCCCGGAGGGCGTCGCCGGCCTGGTCCGCGCCTGCCTGCGCAAGGACCCGGCGGCACGCCCCTCGGTGGAGGGGATCATCGAGAGCACCGGCGCCGAGGACACGGTCGCCGACGGCCGCTTCCGCGACCCGTGGCTGCCGAGCGCCCTGGTGGCCCAGCTCGGACGGCACGCGGTGCGGCTGCTGGACGCGGAGGACCCCGAGGGGCCGCGGGGCGGGGCGTGGGCGGAACCGGCCCCGGCGCCCGCACCGGCACCGGGACCGGCACCGGCACCGGGACCGGCACCGGCACCGGCACCGGCACCGGGACCGGCACCGGCACCGGCTCAGCGTCCGGAGGAGAGGCCGGGGCCCGCCGGGGAGCGCGCCCCCGCCCCCGCCGCCGAGCCCACGGCCGGCACGGACTCCACCCTTCCCACGGAGAGCTCCGCGGACCCCACGGCTCCCACGGCGCCTGCAGGTCCCACGGCGCCTACAGGTCCCACGGCGCCTACAGGTCCCACGGCGTCTACAGACCCCACGGCGTCTACAGACCCCACGGCGTCTACAGACCCCACGGTCCCCGCGGGACCCTTCGACCCCGCAGCCCCCAGGGACCCCACCGACACCGTGCTGGCCCCCGATGCCGTCGCCGCCGCGCCCACGCCACCGTCTCCGGGACACCCCGGCGACCGGAGCGGCACGGGGGGCCACCTGCCGACCGCGGTAGACGACCAGACACCCCCGCCGGGCCCGGCCCCGGCCCCCACACACCCGGGGCACGGTGGGCCCCCGCAGCACCCGCAGCAGCACCCCGGGCACCACCTGCCCCGGACCGGCGACCCGGCGCCGGGCCCGCCCGGCGCGACGGGCCCCGCCCCGTACGCCGGCTCCGCAGCGACCCCACCGCACGGCCATCCGCAGTACGGAAGCCAGCAGGACGGGCAGCCGCCGTACGGCAACCAGCGGGAGGCACGCCCGCAGCACGGCACCCAGCAGGACGGGCAGCCGCCGTACGGATCGCAGGGGGAGACGCACTCGCCGTACGGGCCCCGGCAGGGCGGCCCCGAGCCCTCCGGGCACCCGCCACACGGCGCGGCGCCGGCCGGCTCCACCCCGCCGTTCGGTCCCACCCCGTCACTCGGCCCCGCCGCGCAGTTCGGCCCCACCCCGCCGTTCGGTCCCTCCCCTCTCCCGGCGCGGGGCGGGCCGCGCAGCGGTGGGCTGTCCACGGTGGCGCTCGTCGTCGTGGCGGTGGTGGTCGCGCTCGGCGCGGGCGGCTCGGTCTACGCCCTGATGCGGGGCGGCGGCAACGGCAGCCCCGGCCCGTCCCCGACGGTCACCGCACCCACCACGACCGGCCCCGGCCCGTCCCCCACGGCCTCCCCGCCGAACCCGGCCGCCCCGTCGGGCGGGGAGATCCCGACGGGGTACCTCGGCACCTGGAGGTCGTCGATCGACACCGCCTTCGGCCCGGGCCCCCGGCGGCTCACCATCTCCCAGGGCGGGGTCGGGGACACCGTGCTCACCCTGGTCGCCGACGGTCCCACCGAGTCGGGCGGCAGCTACCACTGCGTGTTCGAGGCGCCGCTCGCGGCGCCGCCGGACGCCGGTGGCGCGCTGGAGATCGGCCCCTCGACGGTCTCGGCCGGGCCGGGCGGCGCGTGCAGGCCGGGCGCGGCCACGCAGCTCGTCCTGCTGCCGGGCGGCGGCCTCCAGCGCATCAACAAGGACAGCGGCGAGCAGCTGACGTACGACAAGGCGGGCGGCTGACGTACGCCGTCCCTCCCACGACCGCCGGTCCCGGGCTCCTCACCGGGGTTCCGGCGGCCGCTGCCGGGGCATGTTCGGCCGGGTGCCGCCCGGCGGCAGCGGAAAGCGGCCCGGACCGGTGCCGCCGAGTTCCGGCCGGCCGCCGCCGGGCGCGGTGCTCCGGAGCCCCATCGGCACCGCCCCGACGCGGAACTCCACCATCCAGTCGGCCGTCTCGGTGCGCACCAACTCGGTCACGTCCTCCGAGAACCGCCGCAGCACCGCCAGGCACCGCTCGGCGGCCTCGCCCGCCGTCCCCTCGGCCGGGCCCAGCACCTCCCGCACGCACTCGGACGCCCAGTCGAACTGGAGCGTCTGCAGGCGCCGCTGCACGGCCTGCGCCGTCGCCACGTCCCGCATCCATCCCGAGGTCACCCCGAAGTACCGGTCGGTCCCGACGCACGCCGCCGACAGCAGCAGTGCCAGGCAGCCCCACGGCGCCACCCCGCCCAGCGCCCCGGTGAGGTCCAGCAGGGGCAGCGCCGCCCCGGCCACCGCGCCGGCCGCGGTCCCGCACCGCAGGGCCCGCGCGCCGCGCCGTTTCCACACCCGCTCCGCCAGGTAGCGGGTGGCGGTCCGCAGCGCGCCGTGCTCCACCCACCGGTACAGCTCCTCCAGCCGCTGGGCGGGATCGCCCCAGTCGCCGAGCGGGAGGGCCCGTCCGGCCAGGTCTCCCGGCCGCAGCCCGGCCGCTTCGTCGCCCCGCCTGTCCCGAGGCGGACGCTCGGGCTGCATCTCCGGCTGACCCACCCGGCACTCCCTACTGATCACGTGCTGTGACGCTCTGCTGACCACTTTCCGATCAACCTGATCAACGTTCCGACCACGGGCTGTGACACTGGCTGACGCGCCGGACCCCTTCCTACCCCCCAACGGGTGGCGAAGAGGACGGAAGCACTGCTTTTCCGCCCGGAAGAGGGCCTTGATCAGGTATAGGACTCACCCGAGACTCACCCGAAAGAGTGGCGGGGCGCCGCCCGCCCGGACCACGTAGGCTCGTGCCAGCGGGGAAACGCCGAAGGCACCGGCGGACGGACCCCGCCCGGACGCCCGGACCATCCGGTCATCCGGACGTGCCGTACGAAAGCAGGAGCTGATCGTGATTCCCGGTGGTGGCCAGCCCAACATGCAGCAGCTGCTCCAGCAGGCCCAGAAGATGCAGGAGGACCTGCAGCGGGCCCAGGAGGAACTGGCGCAGACCGAGGTCGACGGGCAGTCGGGCGGCGGCCTGGTGAAGGCCACCGTCACCGGCGCCGGCGAGCTGCGCGCCCTGAAGATCGACCCGAAGGCGGTGGACCCCGAGGACACCGAGACCCTCGCGGACCTGATCGTCGCCGCCGTCCACGCGGCCAACGAGAACGCCCAGACCCTCCAGCAGCAGAAGCTCGGTCCGCTGGCGCAGGGTCTCGGCGGCGGCAGCGGCATCCCCGGGCTGCCTTTCTAGGCGGCCCGCGGGCAACTACCGTACGAACCGAAGCACCACACAGGAAGGACGGCGGTCCGGTGTACGAAGGCGTGGTCCAGGACCTCATCGACGAACTGGGGCGACTGCCCGGCGTCGGTCCCAAGAGCGCGCAGCGGATCGCCTTCCACATCCTGCAGGCGGAGCCGGCGGACGTGCGGCGGCTCGCCCAGGCCCTGACGGAGGTGAAGGCGAAGGTCCGCTTCTGCGCCGTCTGCGGCAACGTGGCGCAGGAGGAGCTGTGCGGCATCTGCCGCGACAGCCGCCGCGACCCCGCCGTCATCTGCGTCGTCGAGGAGCCCAAGGACGTCGTCGCGATCGAGCGCACGCGCGAGTTCCGCGGCCGCTACCACGTCCTGGGCGGGGCGATCAGCCCGATCGAGGGCGTGGGCCCGGACGACCTGCGCATCCGTGAGCTGCTGGCCCGCCTCGCGGACGGCACGGTCACGGAACTGATCCTGGCCACGGACCCGAATCTGGAAGGCGAGGCGACGGCGACGTACCTCGCCCGCATGATCAAGCCCATGGGCCTGAAGGTCACCCGCCTGGCCAGCGGCCTCCCGGTGGGTGGCGACCTGGAGTACGCGGACGAGGTCACCCTCGGCCGCGCCTTCGAGGGGAGACGACTCCTAGATGTCTGACGCCACGCTGCACGCGACCAGCCAGAACCCCGACGATTTCGCGGTCCAGATCGCCGACCAGATCGAGAGCTTCCTGGTCGCCGTCACCGAGGTCGCCAAGGGCGACGAACCGGACTCCGCGGTGCCCTTCCTCCTCCTGGAGGTCTCCCAGCTCCTGCTGGCCGGCGGCCGGCTCGGCGCGCACGAGGACATCGTCCCCGACGAGCGCTACGAGCCCGACCCGGGCCCCGAGCAGGACGTGGACGTCCTCCGCGAGAACCTGGCCCGGCTCCTGGAGCCCATCGACGTCTACTCCGAGGTCTTCGACCCCTACGAGCCGCGCCGGGCCCCGGTCCCCGCCCGTATCTCCGACGACCTCGCCGACGTCGTCAACGACTTGCGCCACGGCATGGCCCACTACCGCGCGGGCCGCACCACCGAGGCGCTGTGGTGGTGGCAGTTCTCCTACTTCTCCAACTGGGGCGGCCTCGCCTCCGCGACCCTGCGGGCCCTGCAGTCCCTCGTCGCACACGTCCGCCTCGACCAGCCGCTGGAGGAACTCGACGGCCTGGACACCGACCAGGCCATGGGCGACGAGGCCCTGGAGTTCGAGGCGGGCCAGGTCATGGCGGAGGAGATCGGCACCCCGCTGGGGCTGCACGGGGCGCAGTAGGACGGCGTTCGCCTCCTCGTCCGGCGGCGCCGCGGCGACTGTGACGCCGCCCACGTTCCGCGTGCGGGTCCGCCCCCTGGGCATGAGCCGTCCTGGTAAGCGGGCTCCGGAGGTCTCAGCATGCGGTATCGCAGAGGGGAAATTCGGACGCTCGATAGACTGAGTCGACCGCACTGCACACGCGCAGGGCGACAGACACGGACTGAGCGAGGAGCGCACGTGGGCCTTGTCGTGCAGAAGTACGGAGGCTCCTCCGTAGCCGATGCCGAGGGCATCAAGCGCGTCGCCAAGCGGATCGTGGAAGCCAAGAAGAACGGCAACCAGGTGGTTGTCGTGGTCTCCGCGATGGGCGACACGACGGACGAGCTGATCGATCTCGCCGAGCAGGTATCCCCGATGCCTGCCGGGCGGGAGTTCGACATGCTGCTGACCGCCGGGGAGCGGATCTCCATGGCCCTGCTGGCCATGGCGATCAAGAACCTGGGCCACGAGGCCCAGTCCTTCACCGGCAGCCAGGCAGGTGTCATCACCGACTCGGTCCACAACAAAGCCCGGATCATCGATGTCACGCCCGGCCGCATCCGGACCGCGCTGGACGAGGGCAACATCGCCATCGTCGCCGGTTTCCAGGGCGTGAGCCAGGACAAGAAGGACATCACCACGCTGGGGCGCGGCGGGTCCGACACCACGGCCGTGGCGCTGGCCGCCGCCCTCGACGCCGAGGTGTGCGAGATCTACACCGACGTGGACGGCGTGTTCACCGCCGACCCGCGGGTGGTGAAGAAGGCCCGGAAGATCGACTGGATCTCGTTCGAGGACATGCTCGAACTGGCCGCGTCCGGGTCCAAGGTGCTGCTCCACCGGTGTGTGGAGTACGCCCGCCGGTACAACATCCCGATCCACGTCCGCTCCTCCTTCAGCGGGCTGCAGGGCACGTGGGTCAGCAGCGAGCCGATTCGGCAGCCGAGTGAGCAAGGGGAACAGCAGGTGGAGCAGGCCATCATCTCCGGTGTCGCGCACGACACCTCCGAGGCCAAGATCACGGTCGTCGGCGTGCCGGACAAGCCCGGCGAGGCCGCCTCCATCTTCCGCACGATCGCCGATGCCGAGATCAACATCGACATGGTCGTGCAGAACGTGTCCGCCGCCTCCACCGGCTTGACGGACATCTCCTTCACGCTCCCCAAGGCCGAGGGCCGCAAGGCCATCGACGCGCTGGAGAAGAACCGCTCCGGCATCGGCTTCGACTCGCTGCGCTACGACGACCAGATCGGCAAGATCTCCCTGGTCGGCGCGGGGATGAAGACCAACCCGGGCGTCACGGCCGACTTCTTCACCGCGCTGTCCGACGCGGGCGTGAACATCGAGCTGATCTCGACCTCCGAGATCCGCATCTCGGTGGTCACCCGCAAGGACGACGTGGCGGAGGCCGTGCGCGCCGTGCACACCGCCTTCGGGCTCGACTCCGACAGCGACGAGGCCGTCGTCTACGGCGGCACCGGGCGATGACCGTGCACCGCCGGGGCCCCGGGCACGGAGGCGTACGACGATGACCGTACGACCGACGCTCGCGGTCGTGGGAGCGACCGGAGCCGTCGGCACGGTCCTGCTGCGGATCCTGTCCCAGCGCGCGGACGTCTGGGGCGAGATCCGCCTGATCGCCTCCCCGCGCTCGGCCGGCCGCAAGCTGGCCGTGCGCGGCGAGGAGGTCGAGGTCCTCGCGCTGAGCGAGGACGCCTTCGACGGGGTGGACATCGCCCTGTTCGACGTTCCCGGCGAGGTGGCCGCCCGGTGGGTCCCGGTGGCCGCCGCCCGGGGCGCCGTCGTCGTGGACAACTCCGGTGCCTTCCGCGCCGACCCGGCCGTGCCGCTGGTGGTGCCCGAGGTCAACGCACACGCGCTGCGGCGGCGTCCGCGCTCCATCGTCGCCAGCCCCGACTGCACCACCCTGACCATGATCGTGGCCCTGGGGGCGCTGCACGCCGAGTTCGGGCTGCGCGAGCTGGTGGTCTCCTCCTACCAGGCGGTGAGCCAGGCCGGGCAGGCGGGCGTGCAGACGCTGCGCCGCCAGCTGTCCCTGGTCGCCGGTACGGAGCTGGGGACCGGCCCCGGTGACGTGCGGCGGGCCGTCGGCGACGACACCGGGCCCTTCCCCGAGCCGGTGGCGCTGAACGTGGTGCCGTGGGCCGGGGCGCTGTGCGACGACGGCTGGTCCTCGCAGGAGATGAGGCTGCGCGACGAGTCCCGCAGGATCCTCGGCCTGCCCCGGCTGCCGGTCGCCGTCACCTGCGTACGCGTCCCGGTGGTCACCACGCACTCCCTCACCGTGCACGCCCGCTTCGAGAACGACGTCACCGTCGACAAGGCCCGCGAGATCATCGCCACCGCTCCCGGCGTCGTGCTCTACGACGATCCCGCGGCGGGCGAGTTCCCCACCCCGGCCGACGTGGTCGGCACCGACCCCACCTGGGTCGGGCGGGTGCGGCGCGCGCTCGACGACCCGACGGCGCTCGAACTCTTCGTCTGCGGCGACAACCAGCGCAAGGGTGCCGCGCTCAACATGGCGCAGATCGCCGAACTGGTGGCCGCGGAGGCGGAGTGAGCCTCCGTCATATGACGGACGGAAAAGTCATGGCCACAGCCGGGTCCCTTTGTAGGATCTGTGTAAGAGGTGTGGACCAGTTGTCGGTCCAGGCCACTTGAACCGTGCTGCCCCGGCGTCCGAAGATTCTCCCTCCCGCCCTCCGCAACCGCGTGCAGGGCGGGAGGCGTCTTTGCGGTCGCCTTTCGGGGGCGTGGGGACGCTGCGGGGCGTGGGGACGCCCCGGTCGCTTCGCGGCACGCCGCGACATAGGGGAAGAGCGGGACGCATGAGGGCATGTGGGGCACCGGCTGTTGTGCGGCCTGACGCGCGAACGTCGTCGGACGCGCCACCGGGCCCGGCCGGCGCAGAACCGGCGTCCGGCGCGTACAACCCCCGAGGGGGCAGACGTGTCCAACTGGCGTGGCAGAGGTACTCGACTTCAGTGCGGCGACCCGCGGCGCCGCTCTGCGGCCGCCCCGCGCGGCGCTCCGACCGCGTAGACCCGGGATCCCCGGCATCCCCGGTCTCCCTGGTGTGTCCGGCCCGCCGGGCGCGCCCCGCCCGGCCGGTGTGCCCGGCCCGGCCGGTGGCATGCCGGTGATCGCCCCCATGCCCGCGGCGCGGCCCACCCGCATACCGAACCAGCGTGACGCCGCCGAGGAGACCGTGACGGCCGGCACCACCATCGACCACCTCACCGAGACCTACCGCGCCCACTACCGCTCCCTGCTGGGCCTGGCGGCGCTCCTCCTCGACGACACGGCCTCCTGCGAGGACGTCGTCCAGGAGGCGTTCATCCGCGTCCACTCCGCCCGCAAGCGCGTCCGCGACCCGGAGAAGACGCTCGCTTACCTGCGCCAGACGGTCGTGAACCTCTCCCGTTCGGCGCTGCGCCGCCGCATCCTCGGCCTGAAGCTGCTGTCCAAGCCCATGCCGGACATGGCCAGCGCGGAGGAGGGCGCCTACGACCAGTTGGAGCGCGACTCGCTGATCAAGGCGATGAAGGGGTTGCAGCGCAGGCAGCGCGAGGTGCTGGTGCTGCGCTACTTCGCGGACATGACCGAGGCACAGGTCGCCGAGACCCTCGGCATATCGCTCGGGTCGGTGAAGGCGTACGGCTCGCGCGGCATCGCCGCGCTGCGCATCACCATGGAGGCGCGGGCATGAGGGAGAACGCCGAGGGACGCGACTCGCACGAACGCCACGAGCCCTACGCGTGGCACGAGCCGGGGCAGCAGGAAGAGAACCACCACACGCCGTCGCACGCTGGGAACGCAACCGTGAACGAGAGCCCTGGAACGGAGGGCCCTGAAGCGAAGGACCCGGACTCGCAGGGACCCGCCTCGAAGGGCCCGGATCTCGTGGACCAGGTCTTGGAGGAGCCGGTATCGGAGGACTCGGTTTCGGAGGGGCCTGACCCCGTGGGCCCGGTTTCGGAGGGGCCCGTCCTGAAGGGCCCGGGCTTCGTGGACCCGGCCTCGGAGGACTCGGACCCCGTGGACCCGGTCTCGGAGGGCTCGGTCCCGGACGGCCCTGGCCCCGTGGGACCGGAAGCGAAGGACCCGGGCTCGAAGCGCCCGGAAGCGAAGGACCCGGAAGCGAAGGACCCGGACTCGAAGGCGCCCGCCGGTCCCGAGGGCGATGCACCCGGAGGGCTTGCCCCGGACGAGCTGGCGCTGCGCCGGATGCTGCACCGGGCGGTCGAGGACGTCGAGCCGCGCGAGGAGACGCTGGAGCACCTGCGGCGCGCGGTTCCGGCGCGGCGGGCCCGCAAACGGCAGGCCGCCGTCGGCATGGCCGCCGCCGCCCTGTTCCTGGGCACCGCCGTCCCGGCCCTCGTCCACGTGTCGCAGTCCACCGGCTCCGCCGCGGACCCGGCCATCGCGGGCCAGGCCTCGCAGGCCCAGGGCGGCGCCGGGGCGGGCAAGGCCGCGGACGGCGGGACGAGCACCGCCGGCGCGTCCTCGGACCGCCCGACCGGCAAGCAGACCGGCGGCAAGAAGGACGACACCAAGGACAGCAAGGCCCCCGCACCGGGCAGCGCCCCCGGCGCCACGGGCAGTCCCTCCGCCCCCGTCCGCACCGGCGCCCCGGTCTGCACGGCCGCCCAGCTGGGTTCCGCCACCGCCACCGTCAGCGCCCCCGACGCGGCCGGCGCCGTGTACGGCACCTTCCATGTCACCAACGTCTCGTCCGGCAACTGCACCGTGGGCGGCCCGGGCTCGGTCACCACGCTCACCGAGGGCGCGGCCGACGCCTCCCGGGTCAGCGTGGTGCAGCACACGGCGGGGGACGCGGCGGCCGGCCTGCCCGACCCGTCCACGGAATCCGCGGCACTGGTCCTGTCCCCGGGGACGGGGTACGAGGTGAAGTTCGCCTGGGTCCCCTCCGACGCCTGCCCCACCGGCGGCGACGGCAGCGGCTCCGGGGGCAGCGGCGGCACCGGCGCTGCGGGCGGCACGGAGACGGGCAAGCCGTCGTCCGGCCCGTCGCCGACCCAGGAGGCGAGCACCGAGGGCGGCACGGCCACGGGCACGGAGACCGGTACGGGCGTGGGTACGGCGCCCCAGCTCGTCCGGGAGGACGGCGGCGGCAAGGCGGACGGGAGCGTCGTGGTCTCGCACACGCCAGAGGCCGGCTCTCCGGAGGTCTCGGTGACGGTGCCGGACGCCTGTGCGGGCACGGTCTACCGCACCGGGGTGCTGGCGACGACGACGCCGTAGACCGGTCGGGGCGGGGCCCCGGCCGTGCCACGGCGTGTCGTGTCCGGCCGGACACCCACCGGACCGGCGGGTCAGACCGTGGCGGTGTGCTCTTCCGGGGATCCGCCGGGCCCGCCGGGACCCCGCGGGTCCTCAGGAGCCCCGGAGTCCTCGGGCGCCAGGCCCAGCGCGGCGTCGCGTGCGGTCTCCACCTCGCGCCGGACCAGCCGGAACCACATGAAGACCACGAACCCGGCGAAGACGAACCACTCACCGGTGTACCCGAGGTTCTGGAACGCCTTCAGGTCCAGCCCGCTGCCCTCGGGCGCCTTCGCGGGCACCGCCTTCATCCCGGAGTCGGCCTTGTCGAGCGTGACCCACGCGTCGTACACGTCGTACGGCACGAGGTTGACCAGCGAGGCCGCGCTGATCGCCCCGGTCTGCCCGGCCGGCAGGCCGCCCTGCGCACCCGCCCCGTTGTCACCGGGTGACTCGGAGGCCTGGAGCGCCCCGGTGACGGTGACCTCGCCGGTGGGCGGCGCGGGGGCCTTCGCCGCGTCCGCGTCCCCCGGCAGCCAGCCGCGGACGACGGGCAGCGCCTTGCCGGAGTCGGTGCGCAGCAGCGTCAGGACGTAGTACCCGCTCCTGCCGTCCAGCACGCGGTCCGGGACCAGCAGCTGCTTGCCGTACCGGCCGGTCGCGGTGGCCCGCATGCCCGAGGTCCGCTTGTCGACGGGGAGCAGCCCCGCCAGCGGGCGCGGCGCCTCCGTACGGGCGGTGGCGGACTGCTCCGTGAGGGCGCGGTGGTCCTCCACGCGCGCGTCGAACCGGCTCAGCTGCCACGACCCCATGAAGACGCAGAACGGGATCGCGAGCAGCACGAACACGTTGATGCCCCACCAGCGGGGCGTCAGAAGAAACCGGTACACGGCTCAACCGTACGGTGCCCGCCCGGCGCGGCAGGCCGCGGGGTCAGAGTTTTCCACAGGCGGGTGGGGACCGAGAGGGGGGCGCGTCGAATGTTTTCCACAGGCTGGGGAACCTGGCGGTGCGTTGTCGGTCGGGCCAGGCACTATGGGGCCATGACTGAGAGCAACGGGCCCGGGGCGCAGGCCCGGCAGAGCGGGCGGAGCCGGCAGGGGCGGACCGAGGACGCGGCAAAGGCGCAGGGGCCGGAACAGGGCCCGGAACAGGGGGCAGCGGTGGCAGCGGGTACGCCGGGGAGTCCGGGCGCGTCCAGGAGGCCGGGGCTGCCGGACTGGGAGAAGCGCTTCCGGGCGCCCCGGGTGTCCCTGCCCGACTGGGCGCAGGACGCACCGGACCGCTCCCTGTTCGTGTCGAACGCGACGGGGACGTACGAGCTGTACGCCTGGGACCGGGCGAGCGGCGCCCAGCGCCAGGCCACCGACCGGCCGAACGGCACCACGGACGGCGTGCTCTCCCCGGACGGCGCGTGGATCTGGTGGTTCGACGACAAGGACGGCGACGAGTTCGGCATCTGGCGCCGCCAGCCGTTCGACGGCGGCCCCGACGAGGCCGCCGTACCGGGCCTGGACCCCTCCTACCCGGCCGACCTGGCACTCGGCCGGGACGGGCGTACGGCGGTCGTCGGCCGCTCCACGGACGAGGACGGCACGACGATCCACCTCGCGCGCGTGGGCTCGGGCGAGGCCCCGGCGGAGATCTACCGCCACCGCGAGTCGGCGGGCGTCGGCGACCTCTCCCACGACGGCGGCCTCATCGCGATCGAGCACACCGAGCACGGCGACGCGATGCACTCGGCGCTGCGCGTGCTGCGCCCGGACGGCACGGCGGTCGCCGAACTGGACGACACCAAGGGCGGCACCGTCGAGCTGGGCCTCGAAGTGCTGGGCTTCGCCCCGGTCGACGGGGACACCCGGCTGCTCATCGGCCACCAGCGCAGGGGCCGCTGGGAGCCGCTGGTCTGGGACGTGGCGACGGGCGAGGAGACCGACCTGGCCCTCGACCTGCCCGGCGACGTGAGCGCCGAGTGGTACCCGGACGGCGGCGGCCTGCTCGTCGCCCACAGCTTCGAGGCCCGCAGCGAGCTGTTCCGCTACGACCCGGCCACCCGCGAGCTGACCAGGATCCCCACCCCGCCGGGCACGGTCTCGGGGGCGTCGGCCCGCCCCGACGGCAGCGTGGAGTACCTGTGGTCGTCGGCGGCCGAGCCCTCGGCGGTCCGGTCGACGAACGGCCGGGTGGTCCTCGACCCGCCCGGCATGAAGTCCCCCGGCTCGGTCCCGGTGGAGGACGTCTGGGTGGAGGGCCCCGGCGGCCGCATCCACGCCCTCGTGCAGAAACCGGCGGGCGCCACCGGTCCGCTCCCCACGGTCTTCGACATCCACGGCGGCCCCACCTGGCACGACAGCGACTCCTTCGCCGCCGGCCCGGCCGCCTGGGTCGACCACGGCTACGCGGTGGTCCGCGTCAACTACCGCGGCTCCACGGGCTACGGCCGGGCCTGGACGGACGCCCTGAAGCACCGGGTCGGCCTGATCGAGCTGGAGGACATCGCCGCGGTCCGCCAGTGGGCGATCACCTCGGGCCTCGCCGACCCGGACCGGCTGATCCTCACCGGCGGCTCCTGGGGCGGCTACCTCACCCTCCTGGGCGTCGGCACCCAGCCGGACGCGTGGACCCTGGGCATCGCGGCGGTTCCGGTCGCCGACTACGTCACGGCGTACCACGACGAGATGGAGGCCCTGAAGGCCATGGACCGCACCTTGCTGGGCGGCACCCCGGAAGAGGTCCCCGAGCGCTTCGAGGCCTCCTCCCCGCTCACCTACGTGGACCAGGTCAGGGCCCCCGTCCACATCTCCGCCGGGGTCAACGACCCCCGCTGCCCCATCCGCCAGATCGACAACTACGTCAAGCGCCTCGCGTCCCGCGATGCCGTCCACGAGGTCTACCGCTACGACGCCGGCCACGGCTCGCTGGTGGTCGACGAGCGCATCAAACAGGTCCGGCTCGAACTGGACTTCGCCGAACGTCATCTGCCGAAGTAGCCGCCCCGGCCTCCGGGAGGAGAGGGGCGGTGCGGGTGGCCACGGGTCTCCGGCGGGGGCGGTGCGGGTGGCCACGGGTCTCCGGTGGGAGGCGGTGCGGGAGGTCACGGGGTCTCCGGTGGGGGGCTGAGCGGGTGGCCGCGAGCCTCCGGTGGGAGGCGGTGCGGGAGTCACGGCCGTGGCCTCCTACACCGCGCCCTCCCGCCCGCGCCGCCCCAGCAGCTCCGCGAGTCCGCGCCGGGTCGCCGCCAGGACGACCCGGTCCTCCTTCCGCAGGACGTACGTGTCGGGCAGGTTCCACCGCGGCCCGGCCGCCCGCCCCGGCAGGGGCTCCGTGACCTCCGCCGCATCCTGTGCGGCGGGCTCGCGCCGCTCCCCGGCCCCGCCCGGCGCGCCCGCCTCCAGCGCCAGCACCCGCCAGTACCCCGCCCGGAACGCCTCCGCGACCGTCCTGCCCTCCAGCTGCGGATGCCCGCCGACGTCCACGGACGCGAACAGCAGTACCCGCCGCTCCACCGGGACGGCCCCCAGGATCTGCCGCCCGAACATCGCCCCGGCGAACGCGGGGGCCGCCAGGTGCGTCACGCTCCGGCTGCGCGTCCGCGCCCGCGGATGCGCGGCCCGCAGCGTCCGGTAGACCGCCGTCGCGAAGTCGTCGTCGTACAGCCGCAGCACCACCCGCAGGTCGGGCCGCACCGAGCGCGCGTACAGGACGGCCTCCAGGTTCGTCGTGTCCGCGCTCGTCACCGCGAGCAGCGCGTGCGCGCGGTGGATCTTCGCGGCCTCCAGCACGCCCTCCTGCGTGACGTCACCGAGCACCACCGGCACCCGCAGCCGCCGCGCCGTCGCCAGCCCCCGCGCCTCCGGATCCGACTCCACGCACACCACGGGGACCTGGAGTTCCCGCAGCCGCGTCAGCACCCGCGTGCCGACCTTGCCCAGCCCGAGGAGCACCACGTGCCCGCCGAGCCCGCGTGGCGGCCTGCGCAGCGCGGACCCCGACCGGAAGGTCCCCAACGCCTCCAGCACCGCGGCGAGCAGCACCGGCAGCAGCAGCAGCCCCACAAGGCCGGACAGCAGTTGGAGCACCTGCCGTCCCACCGTCTGCCCGATCGCCGGGTCGTCGATGGCGAACAGGTCGAGCAGCGTCAGATACAGCGCGCCCAGCGGGCGTACCCCCGTGACCAGCCACAACGCCACCGCGAGCGCGAACACGCACGCCACGAGACCCGCCACCGACCACCGCAGGCGCCGCGAGAACAACGACGTGAGCGGCGGGACGACACCGACCCCGCGCCCGGACGGCAGGGGAGGCCCGGCGGCGTACGACACCTGCTCCAGCACCACCGTGCCGCGGCCGGTGGCCTCCCGTACCGCCGCCGCGTCCGGCAGCAGCCGGGGCCGCTGCTCCCCGCTGGCCTCGGACCCGTCGGCACCGGCCGGATCGCTGCTGGTCGCCGACAGCAGGGCCAGCGTGCACAGCCCGGGGTCGGCGACCTGCCCCGGCGCGGGCGGCGGCCGTTCGACGGCGTGCAGCAGCAGTCCCTCGGTCTGCACGACCTTGCTGGTGCCGATGACCGCAGCGGCGGCCAGCGCGGGCGCGGCCGTGTCGGCGTCCGACAGCACGGTCGTGGACGCGTCGCCGGCGAGCGGGGCGTCGCTGTCGCCGGTCGCCAACGCTGCTGCCTGGTCCAGGAGTTCCTCGATGTGCTGCCCGAGCCGCCGGTTGTACAGGCGCAGGACGAGCCGCAGTCTCGGGTTGAGTCGCCGGACGGTGAGCGCGGCCCGGATGTTGGTCTCGTCGTCGTCGTACACGAGAGCCAGCGCGGTCGCCCGCTCCACCCCCGCGTCCAGGAGCACGGCCTCGGTCGGCTCGGCCGCCTCCACCACCCGGTCCGCACCACCACCGGTCCCGCCGCCGGCGCCACTGCCGCCCCCGCCGCCGGGACCGGCGCCCGCGTGAGCGTTCCCGCCGTTCCCGCCGGTCCGGCCCACGGCGGCACTCACCACCCGGTCCAGCAGCGCCGAGGCGGACCGCGCACGGCCCACCACCGGCGGCCGTACCGCGCGCTCGGAGGCCGGGACGACCAGCGTGACCTGCTCGCCGTACACACCGCGCAGCTCGGCGGCCAGACGGTGCGCGAGCCCGTCGTCACCGCACACCACCATGTGCGCCCCCGTGCCGCCCGGCGCACCACCTTGATACGGAACGCTCCCCACGAGGGGAAAGACTGCCCTACGGGGGCAGGTGGTTCCAGCGGCTCGATCTCCGGGGGAATCCGGAAGAATCGGACAGAGGGGTCGCGCGCGGTCGGCAATCCCTCGCCACGGACAGGCCGTATGTACGGATATGCCAAGGTTCCGGTTCCCTGTGGGGCGTCTCCCGGACGAGGCTCTGCTCTCCGGGCTGGCCACCGGTGACCCGGAACTCGCCGTCAGCTTCGTGCGGCGGTTCCAGCACCGGGTCTACGGCGTCGCCATCGCCGTCACCGGTGATCCGCAACTGGCCGAGGACATCGCCCAGCAGACCTTCGAACGGGCGTGGCACCACGCGCAGATCTACGACTCGCGGCGCGGTTCGGTCACCACCTGGCTGACCGCCATCGCCCACAACCTCGCCATCGACGCCGTCCGCGCCCGGCGCCCCGAACCGGTGGCGCCCGAGGACCTCGACGCGGTCCTGGACGCCGTCAGCGACACCCCGGAGCGGCACGCGCTGGCGGACGAGGCGTCGGCCCGGCTGCGGGCGGCGGTGGCGGAGCTGCCGCCCGCACAGGGCCGGGCCCTGGTGATGGCGGGCATCTACGGCATGACCGCCCAGCAGATCGCAGACCGGGAGGGGATCCCGCTGGGCACCGCCAAGACACGGATCCGGGCGGCGATGGGGAAGCTGCGGACCACGCTCGAATCCGACCTGCGAGGCGACCATGAGCAGTGACGTGACCTGCGAGAAGCTGCGCGATTTCGGCGCCGAGCTGGCGCTTGGCGTGCTGCCGGGCCGCGAGCGGGCCGGCGCCGTGGCGCATCTGGAGGGGTGCGCGGACTGCCGGGAGCACGTCCGGCAGCTGACCCAGGTCGGCGACCGGCTGATCGGGCTGCTCCCGTGCAGCGAGCCACCGGTCGGGTTCGAGGCCCGGGTGGCGCAGGCGCTGACCCGGGGCGCGCAGATGCGGGAGGGACGCGAAGGGCGGGAGGGGCATGAGGGACACCTGGGACGCGCGCGTGCGCGTGCGGCCGGGCTGCGGGGCCGCGGGACCCGGCCGCGGATCGTCGCCGCCGCCACGGCGTTCGTCCTCGCCGTGGGGTTCGGCGGCTGGTCGGTCGGCACGGCGGTCGAGTCCGCGCTGGCGGGCCCCGCTCCGTCCGGCACGGGCCGGGAGACTGGCCTGCTGTGGGGCGGGCTGACCTCCGTCCGTCCGGTGTCCGGACGCCCGGCCGGTGAGGTGTACGCCCACGCGGGCTCCCCCGGCTGGGTCTACATGACCGTCGACCTCACCGCGGCCGGTGCCGCGTACACCGGCAAGGTCTCCTGCGTGCTGGTGCGCCAGGACGGCAGCGGCGTCCGGGTCGGCACGTTCGACCTGTACGACGGCAAGGGCGCGTGGGGGGCGCCGGCGCCGCCCATGGACGGCTCGGCGCTCGCCGGGGCCCGGCTGACGTCCGCCGACGGGACGGTGCTGGCGAGCACCCACTTCACCACCGCCTCGGCGGACTCCGGCTGACCCCGGCCGGACGCGGCAGCGACTGACCCCCGGCCGGGCGCGGCAGCGACTGGTCAGCGGCAGCCGGTCCCGCTCACTTCAGGGAGCGCGCGCAGCGCCGCCGCCAGCTCGGGGACCGTGGGCCGTGCCGCCGGGTCCTGGCGCAGACAGCCGTCGACGGCGGCGGCGAGCGCGCGAGGCAGGCGCCGCCGCGCCGAGACCGGAGGTGCCTCGGCCTCCAACTGCGGATACCAGCCCCGGCCCTCCCCGCCGCCGCCAATGCCAATGCCAATGCCAATGCCACCGTCGCCGTCCCGGCCGCCGCTGCCGCTGTGCACGGTCACCCCGCGGTCGAAGGGCACGTCGCCGCAGGCCGTCTCGTACAGGGTGACGCCGATGCCCCACACGTCCGCCGCGGCCGTCAACGATCCCCCGCGTGCCTGCTCCGGCGCGAGGTAGGAGAAGGTGCCCACCCCGGGAGGGGCGGGACCGGGCGGCCGGGCCACGCTGAGGTCGAGCACTTTCGCGCAGCCGTGGTCCACGACGACGTTGGACGGCTTGAGATCGAGGTGCAGCAGGCCGCGGCCGTGCAGGTAGTGGACCGCGGAGCACAGCTGCACCCCCAGGAGCGCCACGTCGGCGGCGGCCGGCCGCCGCCGCAGCCGGTGGACGAGACGGGACAGCGTCTCCCCGGTCAGTGTCTCCAGGACGACCAGCGGCTGCGGTGCCGTGCGGACCTCGTACCCGCGGACCAGGTGCGGATGTGTGAAGCCGCACAGCCAGCGGCCCTCCCGCAGCAGCCGTTCGGCCGCCGCCTGCTCGGCACGGCGGTCGGGGCGCAGCACCTTGAGGACGCACCGGCAGGCGCGTTCCTCGCTCCAGGCGTCGTACACGTCCAGCCATCCGGTTCGGGCCAGGTGCCCGAGCACGCGGAAGCCGGGCACCGGCCGGGTGCCCGGGGTCAGCACGGGGCCCGCCGGGGGATGGCTCATGACAGCACGGCCCCCGGGGAGGGAGCGGCCATGGCGTGCAGCCGGTGCAGCCGGGCGTACGCGCCGCCGTGCGCGAGGAGTTCGTCGTGGGTGCCGCACTCGGCGATCCGGCCGCGGTCGAGCACCACGATCCGGGAGGCGTCGGCGACGGTGAGCAGGTTGTGCGAGATGACGACGGTCGTCCGGCCCGACATGAGGCGGCGCAGCGGGGCCATGATCCTGCGGCCGGATCCGGCGTCGAGGCCGGTGGTGGGCTCGTCCAGGAGCAGCACGGGCGCGTCCCTGATCATCGCGCGGGCGATCGCCAGACGCTGGCGCTGGCCGCCCGAGAGCGTCCGGCCGCGCTGGCCGACCGTGGTGTCGTACCCCTGCGGGAGCCGCCGGATGAACTCGTCGGCGTCCGCCGCCCGTGCCGCCGCGACGATCTCGGACTCGGTGGCGCCGGGCCGGCCGTAGGCGATGTTCTCCCGCACGGTGCCGTGCAGGACGAGGGTCTCCTGGAGGACCACCGCGACACTCTCGCGCAGGTCGGCCAGGGCCAGGTCCCGCAGGTCGGTGCCGTCCAGGCGTACGGCGCCCAGGTCGGGGTCGTAGAAGCGCAGCTGGAGCTTGGCCACGGTGGACTTCCCGGCCCCGCTGGCGCCGACCAGGGCCAGGGTCTCGCCGGGCCGGACGCGGAAGGACACGTCGGTGAGCGCCCAGGGGGCCGCGGGACTGGACGGGGTGCCCTCGCGTCCCGGGCGGCCTTCGCGTCCCGAGCGGCCTTCGCGTCCCGGGGGGCCTTCGCGTCCCGGGGGACCCGCGCGGCCCGATGTGGTGTCGCCGCTCGGGCCGGCCGCCGGGTAGCGGAAGCTCACTGCGTCGAACTCGATCTCACCGCGTGCCCGGCCGAGCCGGCGGGCGTGGGGCGCCTCGGTGGCCTGGGGGCGCTGGTCGAGCAGTTCGACGATGCGTTCGGCGGAGGCGGAGGCGGCGTAGAAGGTGGTGCCGAGGCGGGACAGGTCGCGCACCGGGCCGTAGAGCTTGCCGATCAGGGCCAGGAAGACCAGGAGGCCGCCCAGGGTGAGCTGGCCCTGGGTCAGTTTCCAGGTGCCGAAGCCCATGACGGCGAGCGCCCCGCACATCTCGATCAGTTCCACGAGCGGCCGGTACAGGGCCCGGATCCGGGTCGAGGCCATGGCGGCGTGGAAGGTGCCGAGGCTCTCGCGTTCGAAGCGGCGTGCCTCCCAGGCCTGCCGGTTGTACGCCTGCACGAGGGCCACGTTGCCCAGCGACTCCTCGGCGACCGCCGTGAGCGAGCCGCCGCGGCGCCTGCGCTCCCTGGACGCCGCCTTGACCAGCCGTGAGAAGTGCCGCGCGGAGCCCCAGAACAGTGGCACGATGACGAGCGCGAGCAGTGTGAGGTCCCAGCGCAGGTAGAACAGGACTCCCAGGAAGACGCCCAGTTGGAGGACGTACGAGAGGACGTCGGCCACGCCCGACAGCAGGAACGTCTCGACGGCGTCCACGTCCCCCGTGATCCGTGACAGCACGTCCCCGAGCCGCCGCCGCTCGAAGAACCCGAGCGACAGTCCCTGGACGTGCCGGAAGACGTCGGAGCGCAGCGCCAGCAGGAAGCTCTCGCTGGTGTACGCGGACATCATGTCGTCGGTGAACCCCAGGACCCCGGAGACGACGACGAGTCCCAGGCAGGCCGGGGCGATCCAGAGGAAGGGGGTCAGGTTCCGGGGGACGAGCACGTCGTCCACCAGGAGCTTGAACAGCCACAGTTCGCCGGCGTCGACGAGCGGCCAGGCCAGGCTGAACAGCGCCAGGGGGACGAGCCGGCCGCGCCGCCCGCGGGTGTAGGGCCAGAAACGCCGGAAGACCGCACGCGGGCTCAGCGGGGGAGCGGCGGCGACGACGGCCTCGCCGCCCGACGCGCCGTCCGCCTCGCCGCCCGACGCGCCGTCTGCCCCGCCGCCTGCCTCGCCGGTCGTCCCGCGGCCCACCGACAGCAGCCGCCGCAGCGCGGGCCGCCCGCGAGATCGGGGCGGACCGGGTGGACAGGGCCGGCCGGGCGGAGCGGCGTCCCGGGGAGCCGCTCCGCCCGGCCCTGCCGGTCCGGTGTCAGCCGTGGCGGCCAAAGCCGTGGTCCTCGTCGCGCGAACGACGGCGGCCGCCCATCGAGGTCTCGTCGTGCCCGCGGCCCTCACCGTGCCCGTGGTCGCCGTGGTCGCCGTGGTCGCCGTGCCCGCCGTGGTCGCGGCTGCCGGCAGGGAAGAGATCCTTGAAGATCGCCATGGCATGCCTCCTGCTCTCCGTCTGGACTCGTACTGACCCACTGGGTACGTGACGGAGGGCAGGAGGGATGGTTCTGCCCGGAAAAATCTCCGCGGACGTGGCCGCGTCCGTGAGCGTGTCCGCCGTCAGCAGCCGTCAGCAGCTCAGCCGCCGTCAGCAGCTCAGCCGCCGTCAGCAGCCGTCAGCAGCTCAGCCGCCGTCAGCCGCCGTCCCCGTACGACAGGTCGGAGCACAGGTCGTCGTCCGCGGAACGGGCCCCGTGGGCCAGCGAGTCGGGGACGGTGCCGGGCGGCGCCGCCGGGGTGGAGGGTCCGGCCGCCTCCGACGCCGCGTAGGAGGAGCCCACGACCACCTCGACGCCCGTGCCGCCGCCGGGACGCAGCTCGGCCCCCGGGAAGAGCCGCG
The DNA here is from genome assembly GCF_042268205.1 of Streptomyces sp. NPDC056160. Classification (NCBI taxonomy): domain Bacteria; kingdom Bacillati; phylum Actinomycetota; class Actinomycetes; order Kitasatosporales; family Streptomycetaceae; genus Streptomyces; species Streptomyces sp. NPDC056160. Next base: position 11,277 of record NZ_JBHJUW010000014.1, on the reverse strand, counting down.
CGACCGTCTCGGCCCGGCTCCGCAGCCCGGCCCCGTACTCGACGACCGTGGTGGTGTGCTGCCTGCTGAGCGCGTTGCCGGTGGCGGTGACCGTGAAGCCGTGCCGCGTGAGCTCGGCGGCGGCCTCGGCGGCGAGGCCGCGGGTGCTGGTGCCGTTGAGGACGGCGACGTCGATACCGGCGCCGGAGACGCCCCCGGCGGAAGCGGACGAGCCGGCACCGACCGAGGAGGGACCGGTACCGGCCGAGGACGGAAGAGCGGCAACCCCTTCCCCGGCTCCCTTGCCGCCGTCCCCGGCTCCCTTGCCGTCGCCACGGGCGTCCTTGCCGTCGATCGTGCGGTCGGCCTTCAGCGCGGCCCACAGGTCGGAGGCGTCCGGCTCGACGACCGCGACCCGGGCGCCCTGGTAACGCCAGGGCACGGTCACGAACTTGGTGTTGTGCAGGTCGATGTCCTGCAACGACATCGCGAAGGAGACCAGCTTGGCGGCCGACCCCAGCCCCGGGTCGACGGTCATGGACCGGGTGGCGGCGGTGGCGAGCGGCAGCAGCTTGGTGGGGGAGAACCCGTCGCTCTTGATCTTCTTCAGCAGACTGGAGACGAACGCCTGCTGACGCTTGATGCGGCCGATGTCGGAGCCGTCGCCCATGCCGTGGCGTATGCGGACGTAGTCGAGCGCCTTCTGCCCGGAGACGGTCTGCTGCCCCTTGCGGAAGATCACGGCACCCTTGGTGGCGCGGTGCGGGTCGAGGTCGCCCTGGTAGATGTCCTGCGGGAGGCACACCGGCACTCCGCCGACCACGTCCGTCAGCGACGCGAACCCCTTGAAGTCGACGACGACGGTGTGATCGACCCGCAGCCCGGTGAGCTTCTCCACCGTGTTCTGGGTGCAGGCCGGGTTCCCCTTCTCCGTCTGCCCGACGGAGAAGGCGGCGTTGAACATGGTGTGCTCCTGCGCCTTGCTCCACGAGCCGTCGGGCAGTCTGCACGGCGGCACGGTGACCAGGGTGTCCCGCGGGATCGACACCGCGATGGCGTGCCGGTGGTCGGCGTAGACGTGCAGCAGGAAGGCGGTGTCGGACCGGCCGATGTCGTCCTTGCTGCCACCGCCCAGCGCGCTGTTGCCGTCGTTGCGCGCGTCCGACCCGATCACCAGGACGTTCTCCCCCTTGGAGGAACCGGCCTGCGGACGGTCCCTGGACAGGCCGTCCCCGTCGAACGTGCTGATGCCGCCGTTCAGTTTCAGGTAGATCCAGCCCAGCCCGGCCGTGCCGAGCACGGTGACCGCCAGGGCGACCATCAGCACGGTCCGCAACGGCCCCCGCCCGCGCCGCCGCCCCGCACGGGTGCCGCGGCTCCTGCCGCCTCTGCCGCGCCGGGATGACGGGTCGCTGGTGGGAGTGGCCATCCGTGCGCGTTCCTGCGTCCGACTCATACAGAGGAGACGTACGAACGGTCCTCAAGGTTGCAAGATTGCGCAACCCAGCAATGAGTGAGGAGGTGACCGCCACGCGTACCTGCATGCCGGCCGCTCACCCCCTCGGCCCCCCCCCCGGCTCAGGGACTGGCCACATCGAACCCGTACCGCACCGGCCCGCCACCGCCGTCCCCGTCGTGCGCCCGCCGGTACAGATGGACTCCCTCCACCCGCACGCCGGACGGCTCGCCCTCCACCCGGCAGGGATAGGTCACCTGCACCACCCGGGGCCGCCCGGCGACCTCCACCCGCATTCCGTCCGCAGGACCCCCGTCGAGCACCGCAGGCTCCCACGCCGTCATATCGACTGTCTCCATGAAGACAGTTTATGGATTGCGCAATCCGCGTAGGAAGACGCCGCCTTCGCGCGGCTGGGCGAGGTCCTGGCACCGGGGGCGGGGTCCCGGAGGCCGGAGGCAGGGCCCCGGGAGATCGAAGACGGGGTCCCAAGAGATCGAAGACGGGGCTCCGGGGGCCGGAGGCGGGGTCCCCGGGGGCCGGAGCCGGGGCGTTCTCCGAAAGCTCCCAGGATCTCTCCGGAACCGGACAGTGACGGCTGCCAGGCTCGGTCGCTCCTCGATGAGTCCGACCTGATCTGGAGTCGTTTCCGTGGCTTCGTTCCTTTGCAAGCTGGGCCGGTTCTCCTTCCGGAGACGCTGGTTCGTGGTGGTGGTGTGGGCCGGACTGCTGGTGCTGGCCGGTGTGCTGGCCGCCCGGGCTCCCGCGGCACCTCCGAACGACTTCTCCATGCCCGGCACCGAGGCACAGCGCGCCTACGACCTGCTGGAAGAGCGCTTCCCCGGGCTGAACGCGGACGGCGCGTCGGCCCGCGTGGTCTTCAGGGCCGAGCACGGCAAGGTGACCGACCCTCAGGTCAGGGGAACCGTGGAGGAGACCGTCCGCGCGCTCCGTGACGACCCCCAGGTGGGCCAGGTCACCGATCCGTTCGCCACCGGTTCGGTGAGCGGGGACGGCTCGACCGCCTACACCCAGGTCACCTATCAGGTCTCCGCCCCGCACCTGGAGGAGTCCTCACGGTCGGCGCTGCTGGCGACCGTGGAACACGCCCGTTCCCCGCGGCTGACCGTCGAGGCGGGAGGCAACGCGGTCTCGGCGCTGTCGAAGGGCGGCCACTCCTCCGAGGCACTCGGTCTCGGGGTGGCCGCGGTGGTCCTGGTGCTCACCTTCGGGTCGCTGCTGGCCGCGGGGCTGCCACTGCTGACGGCCCTGCTGGGCGTCGCCACCGGCGCGAGCGCGATCAAGGCGCTCTCCGGCCCGCTCGGTCTGGGCACGACGACCACCGGGCTGGCCACCATGATCGGCTTGGCCGTGGGCATCGACTACGCGCTGTTCGTGGTCTCCCGCCACCGTGCCGAACTCGTGCGGGGCAGGAGTCCGCAGGAGGCTGCCGCGCACGCCGTGGGCACCGCCGGGTCGGCCGTGGTCTTCGCCGGGGCGACCGTCGTGATCGCGCTGGCGGGGCTGCGGGTGGTGGACATCCCCCTGCTCACACAGATGGGGTTCGCCGCGGCCGGCACGGTCGTGCTCGCGGTGCTGGTCGCACTCACCCTGGTCCCGGCGCTGCTCGGCATCGCGGGCCGGCGCATCGGTCCGGCGCGCGTCCGGCGCCGGCAGGGCCGTACGGCAGGCGCCGGCGCGGGGGTGCGCTGGGCCCGTTTCGTCGTTCGCCGGCCGGTCGTCGTTTTGCTGACGGGCGTGGCCGCGCTGGCCGCGGTCGCCGTGCCGGTCGCCTCGCTCCGGATGGGGCTGCCCGGCGACGCGAGCCAGCCGGTCTCGACGACCCAGCGGCGGGCCTACGACCTGGTCACCGACGGTTTCGGCCCCGGCTGGAACGGCCCGCTGACGGTGGTCGTCCAGCCCGCCGCCGGGGGCGGCGGTGCCCAGGCGGCCGCCGAGAGGACCGCCCGGCAGGTGCGCGGCAGGAACGACGTCGCCGCGGTCGGACGGCCCCGGCTGAGCACGACCGGGGACACCGCCGTCCTCAGCGTCGTACCGGCGAGCCCGCCCGGCAGCGAGGAGACGACCGGCCTGCTGCACGCCCTGCGCGACCCGGCACTGGCGAGCACCGCGGATGCCCGCATCCTGGTCGGGGGCACCACTGCCATGAACGCCGACGTCTCGCAGAAACTGTCCGGAGCCCTGCTGCCCTACCTCGCCCTCGTGGTGGCTCTGGCGTTCCTGCTGCTGATCGTCGTCTTCCGGTCCCTGCTCGTCCCGCTCAAGGCCGCGCTCGGTTTCCTGCTGTCGGTCCTGGCCGGACTGGGCGCGGTCGTCGCCGTGTTCCAGTGGGGCTGGCTGGGGCGGGTCTTCGGGGTCGCCGAGCCCGGGCCGGTGATGTCGATGATGCCGATCTTCATGGTCGGCGTGGTCTTCGGACTGGCCATGGACTACGAGGTCTTCCTGGTGACCCGGATGCGCGAGGCGTACGTCCACGGCAGGTCGCCGCTGGACGCGGTCACCGACGGGTTCGAGCACAGCGCGCGGGTCGTCACGGCGGCGGCCGCGATCATGATCTCGGTGTTCGCCGCCTTCATGGGCTCGGCCGAGCAGATGATCAGGACCATCGGGTTCGGTCTCGCGGTCGCGGTGCTCTTCGACGCCTTCGTCGTCCGGATGGCCCTGGTACCGGCCGTGCTCGCCCTGCTCGGTGACCGCGCGTGGCGTCTGCCGCGATGGCTGGACCGCCTCGTGCCCGACCTCGACGTGGAGGGCGAGCGGCTGCAGAGCACCGGGACGGCGCCGACCGTGCCGCAGCCCTCCTACGACGAACAGCGCCCCCAGGCCGACAAGGTCGACGCGGCCGCCGAGGCCGCCGAAGCCGCCGAGACCGACGAGGCAGCCGAAGCCGGCCGGGGCACCTCCGGCACCTGACCCGGTGCGGACCGCCCCCGCTCACACCCACGCACCACGCCCCACGCACCACGCACCGCACACCGCCTACCAAGGAGTCAGCCATGCCCTCCTCACCCCAGCCCGGCGCCGCGCCACCCGGTGGAGGATGGCGCCACGCCCTGGAAGGAGCCCTCGCCGTCATGGCTGCGACGGCGGTGACGGCTGCCACCGCCTGGGCGGCACTGCTGGCCCTGGGCGCCGGTTCGGTCGCGCCGCTGACCCGGCTCGTGCCCGCGGTGATGAGCATGGCCGTCGGCGGCGCGGTCGAACTGTCGTCGGCCTCCTCGGCCGCCCCGTCGGGTGACGGTGCGGCCGGCGGGCTGCTCGGTGCCCTGGGCGGGTCCTCGGGCGGCGGCCTGAGCATCGGCATCGGCGGGCAGGCAAGGGCGCTGCCGCTGACGCTGACGTTCCTGGGCATGGCCGTCCTGGCGACGGGGTTCTTCCGGCCCCTGCGCCGCCGCGCCCGTCCGGCCCCGGCCCTGGTGTGGGCCCGGGCCGGCGGAGCGCTGGCGACCGCAGTGGTGCTGCTGCCGGTCCTCGCGGGCCTCGGGCACGGCACGGCCCGGCTGCCCGGAGGCATCGCGGGCAGGCTCGGCAAGGGAGGCTCCGGCGGTGGCCTGGCGAGACTCGGTGGCGGCGCGGGGAGCGCGCTCTCCTCGGTGACCTTCCGCTCCGACCTGGTGGCGACCACGCTCCTCGGGCTGCTGTGGGTGGGTGCCGTCCTAGCGATCGGCTGTGTGGCGGCACGGCGGACCGCGCTGCCCCGCCCGCTGGCGCTGAGCCGGCTGCGGCTGAAGTGGAACCCCGTCGCCTCGGTGCTGACCGGAGTGCTCACCGTGCTGTGCTGCCTCGTCCTGGCCGTGGCGGTGCCGGCCGGGATGGCGGCGCTCACGGGCCGGGAGCAGGCGGCCAAAGCGGCGGGTGTGCTGCTGCTGGCGGGCCCCAACCTGCTGTGCGTCCTGCTCACCTCCGGCCTGGGGGCCTCCTGGGAGGGGGCCGTCCGGCGCGAGCAGGGTGATGGGGGCGGACTGCTCGGGATGCTCGGCGGCGGGGCCCGCACCGGCGGCACGGGCAAGGACCGGTCCCTCGCCCTGGGCGACTGGTCGGGCGCCGGTGCGCCGGTGTGGCTGATCGGGCTGGCGCTGCTCCTGGTCCTGCTGGTGCTCGCCGGGTACCTGATCGCCGCCCGCACACCGGCCCGCTCGCTGCGCGAGGAGGCGGACGCGCTGCTCGGCCGCCACCTGGAACTCGCCCTGCGGACGGGTGTCGCGGTCGCCGTCTCGGGGATGCTGTGCTGCCTGCTGGCCCAGGGAACGCTGCGGATCGGCATCAGTGTGATGGGCAGCGAGATGGGCGGTATGACAGCGGGCCTCGACGGGGCGGTACGGCTCTCCGGCCTCACCGGATTCGTGCTGGCCGGATGCGCGTCGTACGCGGGCAGCCGGCTGCACGCGCTCAGGGCCGCACGCCGAGCCCCTGCGACGGGGCCCGCGCGCAAAGGGGGCCACCCGGCCGGCGGCGAGCGGCGGCCCGGCCGCCCGGTGCGGTCCGGCCCGGCCTCATAGGGACGCGTGATCTCCTGAAGAAACCACCCGTCCCCGAGAACCCGAGACCCGAGAACCACCAGAACGACCAAGACCACCAGAACGACCAAGACCACCGGGACCACCGGGACCACCGGGACCACCCAGGACCGAGTTCCACGTCCGTGAGGCAGCACCCCGCACATGGCCACCCCGATAACCGCGTCCCGCCCGGCGGGACGCAAGCACCACCTGCTCGTCGTGGACGACGAGCCCACCGTCCGTGAACTGCTGCGTACGGCGCTGCGCTACGCCGGCTTCGACGTCGACGCGGCGGCGACCGGGAGCGAGGCCCTCGACCTGGCCGTCCGGTGCCCCCCGGACCTGGTCCTGCTCGACGTCATGCTGCCGGACATGGACGGTTTCGAGGTGATCCGGCGCCTGCGCGCCCAGCCCCGGTCGGCCCTGCCGGGGCAGGGCGGCGACGTGCCCGTGCTGTTCGTCACGGCGCGCGAGACCCGTCAGGACCGCCTCAACGGCCTACGGCTCGGCGGCGACGACTACGTCACCAAGCCGTTCGACCTGGAAGAACTCATCGCGCGGATCAACGCGGTCCTGCGCCGCACCAGGGGCGAGGAGCCGGCCCGGCTCGTCGTAGGCGACCTGGAACTCGTGCCCGAGGGCCATCACGTCGTCCGCGCCGGGCACCCCGTGCGGCTGTCCCCGACCGAGTTCCGGCTGCTGCGCTTCCTGATGGCCAACGCCGAGCGGACCACGACCAAGGAACAGATCCTGCAGAGCGTGTGGGACTACGACTTCGGCGGCGACCCGAGCATCGTCGACACCTACATCAGCTACCTGCGACGGAAGGTGGACACCGGGGAACCCAAACTCATCCACACCGTGCGCGGCATCGGCTACGTCATCCGTGGGCCCCGGCCGTGAAACGGGGCCCTGCGTTCCGCTCCGGCCGGCTTCTGCGCCGCACCTCTCTGCGCACCCGGCTGCTGTGCCTGTCCGTCGCCCTCGTCACCGTGGGGCTCGTCGCGACGGGTGTGGTGGTGAGCACGGCGCTGCACGGCTATCTCCAGGACCGGGTCGACGACCGGCTCGCCCTGACGGCGCAGATCGCCGCCCGCCTGAGTCCGCCGCCCGGCGACGAGAGCACCCGGGCGGCACGGCCGTCGAGCCTGCTCGGGGACACGACCCTGACCTTCGTGGACGACCACGGCGCCACTCGAAGGGCGTTCGACTCCAGTACCGCCCCACCCGGCGGCGGGCCCGACCTGCCGGTGCTGGACCACAGGGCCGTACTGGCCCACGAGGGCCGCCCGTTCACGGTTCCCGCGCGGGACGGGGACCGTGTCTGGCGGGTCGTCGCCCTGGCCCAGCCCGCTCAGGGCCTTGCGGGCGAGGGGGCCACCGCCCCGGGCAGCGTGGTCGTGGCCTCCTCGATGGACGAGGTCGACCGTACCGTCGCCAAGACGCGGACCCTCTCCCTGACCGCCGGGCTCGTGCTGGTGGCCGTGCTCACGGTGGCCGGATGGTTCGCGGTCCGCTCCGGCCTGCGTCCTCTCACCCGCATCGAGGAGACCACCACGCGGATCGCCGGCGGGGACTTCTCCCACCGGGTGCCCGAACTCGCCGGCGCCCGCACCGAGGTGGGCCGCCTGACCGCCTGCCTGAACCAGATGCTCGCCCAGATCGACACCGCTTTCCGGGCCCGTGCCGACGCCGAGTCGAGGATGCGGCGCTTCTTCGCCGACGCGAGCCACGAACTGCGCACCCCCCTCGTCGGCATCAAGGGCTACACCGACCTGTACCGCATGGGAGCCCTGCCCGCCCGCCGCGACATAGACCAGACCATGTCCCGGATCGCCGAGGAGTCCGAACGCCTCACCCGGCTCGTCGAGGACATGCTGCTCCTGGCCCGCCTGGACGAGGACTCCCTCCGGCACCCGGCCGATTCCCACGGAAACCCGGCGTTCCCCCTCGACCTCGCCCCCATGGACCTGCGCACCCTCGCCGCCGACGCGCTGCACGACGTACGCGCCCTGGACAGCACACGCCCCGTCACCCTCACCGGCCCCGCCGGCGGCAAGCCCGCCACCGCCCCGGCCGTGGCCGACGAGGCACGCCTGCGGCAGGTCGTCACCAACCTCGTCGGCAACGCCGTCGCCCACACCCCGGCCGGCACACCCGTCCGCATCGGTGTCGGCACCACCGACGCGGACGCCGTCCTGGAGGTGGCCGACCAGGGCCCCGGCCTGACCCCTGCGGAACGGGCCCGTGTCTTCGACCGCTTCTACCGGGCCGACGGCTCCCGCACCCGCGCCACCGGCGGCGGCTCCGGCCTCGGCCTGGCCATAGCCCACGGCCTGGTCGCGGCACACGGCGGCCGCGTCGACCTCCACACCGCCCCCGGCGAAGGCTGCACGTTCCGCGTACTGCTCCCGCTTCCGCAGGCTCCCGCCCTCAAGCAGGAGTGAAACACCGGTCACGCGGAGAGACACGCACACAGAAACAGGAAAGGCGCCTACAGAAATCTGTAGGCGCCTCACCTGCTGTTTCAACTGTCGGGGTGGCGGGATTTGAACCCACGACCTCTTCGTCCCGAACGAAGCGCGCTGCCAAGCTGCGCTACACCCCGATGTCACTGCTTGTCGCGGCGACGACGTTTACTTTAGCCCACCGGCGGCCTGAGGCGAAATCCGGTTTTGGTGCGGCGGCGGACCGGGTTGGGGCGGGCGTGGTCCACGACTACGAGGAGGAGGGCGAGGGCGTAGCAGGAGAGGCCCAGGAGGAGGGCGTTGCCCAGGACGTGTTTGTAGCTGTGCCGGCCGACGTCCAGGAAGGCGTACAGGTAGCGGTGTGCCGTGCCTGTGGGGAGCAGTGCGCCGCGGGTCAGGGAGAAGGCCAGGTAGGCCAGGGGGTAGAGCAGCCAGGGAGCTGCCTGGCGCAGGTGGAGGCGGGCCGGGGCGGTCAGCAGGAGCCAGTCCAGGAGGGCGGCGACCGGAACGGCCGTGTGCAGGAGGAAGCCGGCCGCCGACTGCCAGAGCGGGTGGGTGGCGGGGGCGTCCGTGATCGAGTACGGCGGTGACGCCTCGGACAGGAGCAGGTGGTAGACCAGGGCGCCCATGGTGACGTAGAGCACGGCCGCTCCGGTCAGGGCCGCGGGGGCGGGGCGGCGGGCCGCCCAGGCGCGGCGGGCCGAGAGGGTGAGGACCAGGGCGAGCACGAGGGCGGCCTGGACGGCGAAGTGGCTCAGGACGTGGAGCGGCGAGCCGATGGTCATTTCGGCGGACACCGCCGCCGCTGCCGTCAGGGCGACCAGGAGGCGGTACGCCGCCGCCCACGGGCGCCGTACGGGAGTCACCACGGCGGTCGCGGGGACGACGGAGGGTGCCAGTGCGGAGATGCCCGGGATCGCGGGGAGGCCCGGTATGTCCCTCGGGATCGGGGGCGTCGGGGGGACCGGAGGTATCGGGGCGGTCATGCCCTCACGGTAGGAAGCGAGGGCATGACGGGCGATTTGGGTGGGCTGTGTGGGTTACGGGCCGCGGACCCCCGGCCCCGCCGGGACGTGTCGCCTGGGCCTCCGCCCGCTCCGGGCGATCAGCAGGCCGCAGGGGCTGAGGGCGACCGGCGACGGATGACGGGCGAGCCGGTGCCACGGCCGGCTCGCCGGTTCTCGTCGCAGCGGCTGATTTCCGCAGCAGGGCACGGTTTTGAGACGATGGACACATGCGCGCGCGATACGGAGTTCCCCTGGGCATCACGGCGGTCGCGACCGCCGGTCTCCTCTACTCGGCCGGGTTCGAAGCCCGCTCCTTCCGCCTGCGGCGGGTGACGGTCCCGGTACTGCCCTCCGGCATGCGCCCCCTGCGTCTCCTGCAGGTCTCCGACATCCACATGGTCGGCGGCCAGCGCAAGAAGCAGCGCTGGCTGCGCTCGCTCGCCGGCCTGCGCCCGGACTTCGTGATCAACACGGGTGACAACCTCTCCGACCCGGAGGGTGTGCCGGAGGTCCTGGACGCGCTCGGCCCGCTGATGGAGTTCCCGGGCGCCTACGTCTTCGGCTCCAACGACTACTACGGCCCCAAGCCACGCAACCCGGCCCGCTACCTGCTGGAGAAGGCGAGCGGTCGCCATGGCCTCAACGGCAACGCGCCCGTGGTCGGCGCCCTCCACAACCCGTGGGAGGACCTGCGCGACGGGTTCGACGCGGCGGGCTGGCTCAATCTCACGAACACCCGCGGCACCCTGAAGGTCGAGGGCGTCTCGGTCGAGCTGACCGGCCTGGACGATCCCCACATCAAGCGGGACCGCTACGCGCGCGTGGCCGGCGGCCCGTCCAGCGAGGCGGACTTCTCCATGGGCGTCGTGCACGCCCCGTACCTGCGCGCACTGGACGCCTTCGCGGCCGACGCCTACCCCTTGATCCTGGCCGGCCACACCCATGGCGGCCAGGTCTGCATCCCCTTCTACGGTGCCCTGGTCACCAACTGCGACCTGGACACCGACCGGGTCAAGGGCCTGTCCACCCACACGTCCGGGGGCCACACGTCCTACCTGCACGTCTCGGCGGGCTGCGGCACCAACCGCTACACGCCGGTCCGCTTCGCCTGCCCCCCGGAGGCGACGCTGCTGACGCTGGTGGGCATGGACTGAGGAGAACGGAGGGAGCGGAGGGGACGGAGAGGGCTGAGCGGGCGGAGGGGACGGAGAGGGGCGCCTTCAGCACCCCGGGGCCCGTAAATGAGCGCGCGGCGGGGTCGTCGTACCTGCGACAATCAAGTCCATGACCACGCTCAAGTCGAAGCTGCACGACGACCTCAACGCCGCCATCAAGGAGCGCGACGAGCTGCGCTCCGCGACGCTCCGGCTGACGCTCGCCGCGATCACCAAGGAAGAGGTCGCGGGCAAGGAGAAGCGCGAGCTGTCCGACGACGAGGTCCTCAAGGTGATCACCAAGGAGGCCAAGAAGCGTCGTGAGGCGGCCGAGGCCTTCGCGCAGGGCGGTCGTACGGAGTCGGCCGAGCGGGAGAAGGCGGAGGGCGAGGTGCTCGCCGCGTACCTGCCCAAGCAGCTGTCCGACGACGAGCTGCACACGATCGTCGCCCAGGCGGTCGAGGAGGCCAAGGCGGCCGGTGCGGAGGGGCCGCGGGCCATGGGCGCGGTCATGAAGATCGTGAACCCGAAGGTCGCGGGGCAGGCCGAGGGCGGACGCGTCGCCGCCGTGGTCAAGAAGCTGCTGGCCGGCTGAACCGGCCGGGTCAGGGGCGGTCAGGCCCGGGCTGGGGCCCTGGGTCACGTCCGATCGGTACAGAAGAAGGGCGGCCCGGCGGGCCCCGGGCGCCCGGA